>CAYQYJ010000063.1:0-9033 GCA_964421605.1 uncultured Ardenticatenaceae bacterium
TTCACGGCGCTCACCTGGCGCAAGATAGATTGCGCGCCATTTTGGGCGTCTCCCTCACCTGTACCCAGCATGGCGGCTAACTCGCTCACCCGCCCGGTCATGTCCAACGGCTGCACCACCGTATGCGTGCGACCGCCATCTACCTGCTTACCCACCTGAAAATGGGCGTCGCCATAGCCAGCCAACTGCGGCAGGTGGGTGACCACAATGACTTGATGTTCGCCCACATGGGATAGTCGCCACAGTTTCTGCCCCACCGTATCACCCACGCGCCCGCCAATACCCTGATCAATCTCATCAAAAATAAGGGTAGGCGTGGCGTCTACCTGAGCCAGCGCGGTTTTCAGGGCCAGCATCAGGCGCGCCGTTTCGCCGCCGCTGGCGACGCGGGCCATAGGTCGCGGCGGTTCGCCTGGATTAGCTGAAATTAAAAACTCCACCTGGTCAATACCGCTCTGGTCAAAAGCCAATCGTTCTTCGCCCACATAAGCGCCATCCGGATCGGGCCGCCGCTGGAAGTCAACGGCAAAAAGCGCTCCTGGCATACGCAGCACAGCCAGCTCAGTCTCCACCGCCGCCGCCAATGCCTGGGCGGCGCTCTGTCGCTTCTGCGATAGGGCAGCCGCCATCTGCCCAATCTGGCGCAAATAGCGCATTTCTTCCTGGGCTAACTGCTGCATCCGCTCGTCGCTATGCGTAACAGTATCCAGTTCCACCGCCGCCTTTTCCCGCGCCGCCAAAATAGCGGGAATGTCGGGCCCATATTTGCGTTTCAGGCGGTTGATCAGTTCCAGCCGTTCCTCCAGATATTCCAGCCGGTCTGGTTCAAACTCCAGCGATTCCTGATAGCGGCGCAAATCACGCGACAGCTCTTCAAATTGGAATACCAACCCCTGCAACTGTTCCAGCCAGGCAGCCTGCGCCGGGTCTAACTCCGCCAGTTCAGCCACAGCGCGCTCTACCTGCCCTAACAAATCTGAGACGGATGGCGTGTCATCCTCCGCGCCCTCTAACAGAAAGACAGCAGTGGCTGCCTGGCGCATAAGCTGTTCGGTATTGGCGACGCGCGCGCGCTCCTGGCGCAGCAGTTCTTCTTCGCCTGCCTTCAACTGGGCGGCGTCAATCTCTTGCAGTTGAAACGCCAGGTAATCCATACGCTGCGCCGCATGGCGCGCATTCTGGCGCAACTGCGCCAGTTCGCGCTGCACGGCGCGTAACTGCGTCACCTGCTGCGCCAACGCCTGCCGCTCAACATCCAGCCGGCCATAAGAATCCAACAGCGGCAAATGGGAGCGCGGCTGCAAGAGCGAAAGGTGCTCTCCCTGCCCATGAATATCTACCAGATAGTCGCCTATCTCTTTCAGGGTGGACAAATTCACGGTGCGACCGTTAACGCGGCAAACACTGCGGCCATTGGCGCGTAGCTCCCGCGCCAGCAGCAGCACATCGTCGCCGTCGTCTTCCGCTTCCAATCCTTGCGCAGCCAATAGCGGTCCTAAAACTGCCTGCGCCCGCGGCGTCAGCTCAAATGTGGCTTCGACGATAGATTTCTCGCAGCCAGCGCGCACCATGCTGGTATCAGCGCGTCCGCCTAGAATCAGGCTCAGGCTATCCAGGATGATGGATTTGCCCGCGCCTGTCTCTCCCGTGAGTACGTTAAAGCCAAAATTAAACTGGATGCGCAAGGAATCTATAATGGCAAAATCGCGAATGTAGAGTTCGGACAACATAGGTTGACGGCTTATTTGAGTTGGTAGTAAACAGAACTGACAGCCAGGAAACCATAAATACCCAGGGAAAGGAGGTTGCCGCCCAGCAGAAGCAGACCAACTGCGCTGAGCGCCACCAAAGCCGCCGCCAGGTAAGGCAGGTACCGACCACGCCGCCGGCCGATTGCCAGGAAAGTCAGACGCCCTATAAGCGTGCCCATGGCGGGGGCAATGAAAATGAGCAAGAACCAGAATGGAATGAGGCTGACCAAGAACGCCGCCAAAATTGCCAGCGGCAGGGCTACGGCGGCGGCAATGAAGTAATGGCGTGGTTCAGCCGTGTAAAAAACATCCTCCTGTTCGCGTATACAGGTTTTGCAGCGATAGCCAACAGGGGTCAGGCGAGCGCATTGGGTACAAATCGGTTTTTCACAGCGATTACAGCGCAGGTTCGTCTGGCGATCAGGGTGGTTGGCGCAGACCAGCAGTGCAGCGGCGGGTTCAGCAACCTGGCTGGGAGGGGCGGCGGGGGGCACCGCTGCCACAGCGGGCACTTTGACAGCGGGTGTCTTGACAGCGGGCGAGCCGTCAGCCGATGGTACGGCGGATGAGGTCGGGCGTCTGGTAGCTTCCTGGAGATATTGCCGCGCGGCTGCATAGGGGTCAACGGGCTGAGGGGTTTCGGCGTTGGGGTTGGCGGGTAGGGGGGAAATGCCGGCATCTACCCTCGCCAACCACGCCCGCGCCGCCTCGTTCTCTCCGTCTAGCTGCAGTACCTGGCGATAAGCCGCTGCCTGCTCTTCCGGATTAGACAATACGCCAGCCAGCCCCAACCACGCTTCCGGCACGTCTGGCGCTTCGGCTATCACCTGGCGATATAACTGCTCCGCTGCCGCTCGCTTGTTAGCAGCAGCCACGTTGCTGGCCTGGCGCAGCAGCGAGCGAATCCGCGGATCTGTGTTTTGCATGATAAAAATCCTCTCAATCTGTGGTGCGATGCACGCCCAGGCGGCTCATCAAACGGCGATAAAAATAACCCGAACTGCCCACCCGCGCAAAAATAGCGGCGTGATCATGCTTCTGCAGCACTACTTTGTCGCCGCTGCGCAAATGGCTGGCTTCCTGCCCATCTGCCGTTACCGTGGCGTCGTGATCCATTTCCACTTCAATACAGATGACGGCCTGGCGATGCAGCACCAGCGCCCGCCCCAGGCTTAAGTGCGGCGCGACAGGGATCACCAGGAAATTTTCCAGTTCTGGCGGCAGCAGCGGCCCGCCAGCCGCCATGGAATACGCCGTGGAGCCGGTAGGCGTGGCCACAATCAAACCATCCGCCGTATAGGTGGTAACGTGATCATTGTCTACAAATAGTTTTAAGCGCACAATACGCGCCTGAATCCCGCGCCCCACGACCACATCATTTAAGGCAACCATCTTTTCTTGGGCTGCGCCGCCGCGATAAAGCTGCGCTTGCAACATCAGGCGGCGTTCTCGCCAAAAATGACCGCGCAGCACCGCGTCTAGTTTTTCGGGCCAATTATCCAGTTCGGCCTCGCTCAAGAAGCCAACACGCCCCATGTTGATACAAAAAATGGGAATATCATGAACCGCCGCCAGCCGGGCGGCGCGCAGCGTAGAACCGTCGCCGCCCAACACCACCAGTAATTCAGAGACAGCCAGCGCCGGATTATCGCTGGCATGGTCTGCATTAGGCCCAATCCAGGTCGCAATTTGCCGCTCGTTGAGCCAGCGGCTCACCTGCGCCGCCACTTGCTGCGTGGCTGTCTTTTCAGGATGATAGAGAATGCCGATTTGTTTCATTCGTTGGGCCGCCTGGGGCGATGCGCTCCCAGGCGTCTATCACATCATCACGCACTGCGCCAGAATCCATCTCAGGCAGCAGAAACAGCCAGCGCCTGGCGCAGCCAGCGCTCCAGATGCTCATCCGCCAGGGAAACTGTCACCTGTTCGCTGCCATCCAGAGGGCGTATCACAACGGTATTGGCAACCAGTTCTGACTCGCCCAGAATGAGCACCAGGCGAACATTCAACTTATTGGCTTCGCGCATCTGGCTCTTCAAGCTGCGCCGTTCGCGGGCAAAAGCCAGGCGGGTGGGAATATGCGCCTGGCGCAGGCGGTAAGCCAGGGTCACCGCCGCCGTTTTCGTCTCGCCGCCAAAGTGAGTCACCATAACGGGAACCTCAGGCGGCGACGACGGCGCAATACCCCACGCCTGCATGGTCAGCACAATGCGATCAATACCTGCGCCAAAACCAACGCCCGGCGTATGGGGCCCGCCAATCGCTTCGGCTAAGCCATCATACCGCCCGCCGCCGCACAAGGCTGCCTGCGCGCCAATCCCTTCCGCCCAGACTTCAAACACGGTTTTGACGTAATAATCAATCCCCCGCACCAGACGGAAGTTGATGCTGTATGCCTGACCCAGGCGATCTAAAAGCTGCCGCAGTTCGGTGAAATGATGTGCGCAGTCGGCGCAGAGGTGATCGGCGATGTGCGGCGCATTGGCTAACAACTTTTCCATCCCTGGTTCTTTGCTGTCCAGAATACGCAGAGGATTACGCTGCATCCGCTCGCGGTCAATAGGGGACAAGGTAGACACGTGGTCCGCCAAAAAGGCGCGCAGCTTTTCCACGTAAACGGGTTTGCAAACGGGGCAGCCCGTGCTGTTGAGTTGAAAAGTCAGACCGCGAAAACCCAGGCGGTGAAACATGGTCATTGCCAGCATCATGACTTCTACGTCTGCGGCGGGGTCCGTCTCGCCTAATATTTCCACGTTGAACTGGCTGTGCTGGCGGAAACGGCCCGCTTGCGGGCGCTCACGACGGAAGATGGGACCAACTGTGAACAGTTTTACGGGCTGCACCCAGTTTTGCATGCCATGTTCGACGTAGGCGCGCACGATGCCGGCAGTAAATTCCGGGCGCAGCGTCAGACTTACCCCATCCTCTTCCACAATCGTGTACATCTCTTTGTTTACAAAGAAGTCAGAGGCCACCCCTACGCCTCGCACAAAGAGATGGGTGTATTCCAGCACGGGGACGTCTATTTGTTGGAAGCCAGACTCATAGGCGGCTTCGCTGCCCGTCTGAATAAGGTAACGCCAATATTGTTGGTCGGCGGGCAGAATGTCCTGCATTCCGGTCACGCGCTGAATTTCAGTCAATCCAACCTCCTGCGAAATAATGGTCAGTGGGGAGTGGTCAGAAGCAGACCCGTCCTGCCCACAAAATAAATCTGCGGCATCTGTGATTATTTTATGCGGGCGATGGTTGTTTGTGGCGCGCATTCCGCACTTGAATGCGTTTATTATAACGGACGAACGCAAAAAAATCCGCCTCGCCAATTATTTTGCGCGAGAGAGTACAAATAGTCTGGCAGAGTTTTGTAATCTGGCCCGGCAAAGAAAGTCTTGCGCGGACTGGCGGTGTAGCCAATTGACCTAGCCTTGTGAAAACTGTTACAATATTGTGGATCAGGTAAGCAGCCCTCGCAAGGCGCACAATCCGTGCGCCAGGGAGGTATGAAGGATGGAGTTCATCGGTTCATTACAAAATACGCCTCTGCCAACCATTCTGGTCATTGGCGGTATTCTTTTGTTGGTACTGGCAGTAGCTTCCGAATTGGGCGGAAAGATTACGATTGCGCCGCAGCGGCAAAAATCGGCGCTGGTTTTGGGGATTGGATTGCTGGCAATTGGGGTGGCCCTTTACTTTATCCCTGGCGGCAATGGAAAAGAGATGTCGCCGCGCTCGGAGGGGGAAACAGTAACGCCGGCTGCGCCAACGGCTATGCCTGTCGCCCCAACTGCGCCGGCGGTGGCATCCACGATACCTGAAAATGGGGCGGTGAATGTGCCGGCAACTCTGACAGAAATTATGGTGGTATTTAGCGTGGATATGCGAACGGATAGCTGGTCTTTTGTGGTGTCACCGGCGGGCGAGACGCCAGAGGTTACAGGCGACCCGGTGTTTCGCAATGCGCGCACATGCGTCTTGCCCGTGCGCCTGACGGCGGGAACCATGTATGCGTTGGGCATCAACAGCGCGACGCGCCAGGGGTTTGTGAGCGCGGCAGATGGGAATGTGCCGGCAATGCCATACACGCTTACATTCAGCACAGCCCCTTGAGCGCGGCGGGCAGGAAGTTCAGGTTGGGTGGAGAAGCGTATCAGGCAAGGCTTTGATCGCAAACAGCGCGGAAGCCGCAATGCCGGCAGCGCTGGGCGTGCCGATGGTTGCGATCTAATTCCGGTTCCAGCATCCCCTCGCGCATCTCCATGAGCAGGTCTAACACGGCCTCTTCCAGGTCAACGGTAAATTCAATGGAAAAGGCGCGGTCGCTGTACTGCAAGATGCCGTGCGTCGGGCGCACGCCATAATTGCGCTGCACCAGCAGGCAATACGCGGCTAATTGCAGGATGTGGCCCTCATGCGGTTGGGATGGCGCGGCTTTGGACTTAACCTCCACCGGAATGATCAAACCGTCCGCCTGCTGTACCAGGTAATCTGGCTTACCCACCAGCTTTAGATCGGCAGCCAGCAGCGATTCATCTTGGGCGTACCAGGCGCCTGTATCGCTGTAGATGACGCTGCCGTCTGGCATGCCGGCATTTTGCCATAACCGCCGCCCCCGCCACAAAGCCACCAGCGCCAGAATCACCAGCGCCAGTCCCAGACCCAACAACGCCAGGTTGGGTTCATTCACACTCATTTGCGCCTCACCACCCACGCATAAAGCTAAACAGGATGACGGCTGCCGCCAGAGCCAACAGCACGTAAGCCAACCGCCGCGCCACGACGGAGCGCTTTACTACGTCTCCATGATCGTCGTGGTAGGTCGCGCCCTGCGCCAGTTCAGTCACGTTGCCGCTCTGATAGCCAGCCATGCGCCGCAGCCACCAGGAGCGGTGGCAGTATACATATTCCGTAATTTCGCTGACGCGAATCCATTGGTCGCTCATATGTTCTAATTTTCGTGAAAGTGTAACCGTTTGTCAAGCCGAATTCACGCCTTGATAATGCGCGCTAGCCATAGCGCACGCCGCGGGCTCTCTATTGGGGCAAAGGTTATGGGCGCAGCAAAATTTTGCGCACGCCTGGTTGGGCGGCGTGCGCCATCGCAGCCAGGCCATCGGCAAGGGAATAGCGACCATCTATGAGGGGTTCAACGGTGATTTGCCGTTGCGAAAGGAGACGCAAGGCTGGCGCAAAGGGGCCGCAGCGGGAGCCAATGACCTTAATCTCATCTACGACTATTTTGGTCAGAGTCAGGGTGACGCTGCCGGCATAGGTGCTTTTCAATACCAGCGTTCCCAATGGGCGCACCAGCCGCAGCGCCTGAACCAGCCCCTGATCATTGCCCGTTGCTTCCACGACCACATCAAAGCTGTTGTCCGCCGCGCTGGCCACGAGCGCCGTAGTCATGCCCATAGCGGCAGGCAGTTCCAGGGAAGATTCCCCCCGTCCCAACAGGGTAACGGCGGCGCCTGTCAGCGCCAACGCCTGACCAATGAGCATACCCAGACGACCTGGCCCAACCACAGCCACCGCCATGCCTGGCGTCAGCGCTAATTGCTCGGTAATGCGCAGGGCTGCCGCCAGCGGTTCGGTGAAAACGGCCATTTCGTCCGGCACGTTGGCGGGCACGGGCATCAAATTGGTCAGCGGAAGGGTCATGTATTCGGCAAAGACGCCATCCTTATGCAGGATACCCAGAACGCGCCGCTGCGGGCAATGCTCAGGACCAGCCTGAGTGCAAATGGCGCACTGCTGGCAACCTAAATTGATGCCGCCCACCACGCGGCGACCAATCCAATCCATATCGGCGGCAGACTCCACCACCCCGACAAACTCATGACCCAGGACGCCGCGATGAGCGCTATAGCCGCGCACGATTTCCAGGTCGGTGCTGCAAATGCCAGCGCAAAGCACGCGGATCAACGCCTCGTCAGGAGCAGGCTGTGGCTGCGTATAATCTGACAGCAGTTGCAAACCGTTATCGCTCAGGTAAAGCGCTTGCATGGTTTCTACTCTTTGCAGACGTCAGGGGGAGGGAGGCGCAGCGGCATCCAACCAGGCATCCAGTTGGGGCAGCAGCAGCGCTACCAGGTCTGGGGGCGCTTCATTCCAGCCCCAGGCGGAAACGCCCCAATCCGTGCGCAGCGCCAGAACATGAAGTGTGGCAAATTCAAAGGGTTCGGCAGCAGCGCGCTTTTTTGCCGGCACAACAGGCGCATTATCTACAGGCAGCAAGTGCGTGTCGGTAAAGGTGGACGTAAGCGCCAACACGGCTTCCACCTCTATCGTTTGTACCACATTTTCCGCCAACACGCCGCTAATTTCTAATTTTCCCGTGGGGAACAGGGTCACGCTGCCGCCGTCGGCCCGCTGGTAGAACAAGAACGCCGTCTGCGGCAGCGGCAGGGAGGGCGCGGGCAGGGCGGTGTCTCCAGCGGCGGCAGCCAACAAAGGTTCGAGTTGGGCGTAAAGCGGCAGCAGCGTTGCCGGCAGCGCCAGGTCCGGGCAGTTAATCGTCACCAGGGAACTGCCCGCCGATTCGGCAATAAAGAGCGTATCGTCAGGATAATCCAGGCAGCGACTGCCATAGCTAGCTGCCAGTTCAAGCTGTCGCCACGCTGCCAACCAGCCCGTCCATTCAGCGCCTACGCTGGGCGGCATTTCGACCTCTGCCGACGTCGCCAGCCATTGCCACAAAGTCCCGTCCGCCAGCAGCGCCAGCGTCTGCGCCACATTGTAGGCTGAAGCGCGGCGGCGCAATCCCAGGGCCGTGTCCGGCGGGAAGTGGGGACCCAGGTTGACAGCCATGAAGTTTTCTACGCTAGCCAGCAAAACAGGGTCTTCCAGCCAGCCCGCGCCTTGTTGGGGAACCAGCGGCAGTTCATAGGAAAAGTGTACGCAGTGGTCGCAGCCGTCTGGCAGCGCCGCTAACTGGCGATTAAGCAAGGCGCTCTGAATTTCCAGCAGCACGGCTGCCTGGTTGGTTTTAACCACCTGGCGGCCCGTCTGTAAATCAGTGATGGTCAGTTGGTTGCCAACCGTACCCACCAACTCGCGCGCCAGACCCAGGGTGGGAATGGCGTAACGCAGCGCCAGCGCGGGCGTATCAAACGGGACTTCAGTGGGAGAGGGTAATGTGGCAGCCGCCGTTAGCGTAGGAGCAGGCGTTATGGTGGGCAAAAGGGTGGGCGTGGGATAGAGCGTGGGGAGAAGGCGCGCGGCAGTGGGAGATGCAGCCGGGGAAGGGGCGTTAGCAGACGGCTGAACCACCGTGGGCGTTGTTTCC
>CAYQYJ010000063.1:9133-13018 GCA_964421605.1 uncultured Ardenticatenaceae bacterium
GTTGAAGACCTGACGAATGGCGTCCTCTGTCGCAGCCTCCAGAAAGACAACTTCAAAGCGTGTGCCGCTGCGGAAGTCCACACCCACGCGGAAGGGCGAACCCGTCGTGATCCAGGAGGCGAGCATGGCAATCAAACCAACGCCAATGAGCACACCCGAAAGAAGAAAATAAACTTTGCGACGCTGTACAATCGTAAACATAGGTCAATCCATCATACGTTCGAAGAGCCACCCGGCGGGCTGCCCGCTGCGCCAGGAACCAACCATCCGGGGATAGTTTCTCACAGCCCTAATAATGCCTTGTGTTTGCTTAACCATTCTGCGCCATTCCCAATCACCAGGCGGACAAACGTGCGGGTGACGGTCACTGCTGTGAACATACTGATAAGCACGCCAATAGCCAGGGTGATGGCAAACCCTTGCACCGTACTGGCGCCAAAATTACGACCAAAGATGAAGAGAATAAAACAGATGATCAGGGTGGCGATGTTGGAATCACGAATAGAGGTCCAGGCTCGCGTAAAGCCATCTTGAATGGCCTCCCGTACATCCCCGCCGCCGCCGCGCAGCTCTTCTTTCATGCGCTCAAACACCAGAATGTTGGCGTCCACAGCCATACCGGTAGAGAGGAGGAATCCAGTAATTGCCGGCAGCGTCAACGTCACGCCAATCCACTTAAAGAAAGCGAAGTTGAGCAGGGCATAGACAATAAGGGCCAGATCAGCCAATGCGCCCGGCAACCGGTAGTAAATGAGCATAAAGAGCAGCACAATCAGAACGCCAATCGCCCCGGCGCGGATACTGAACTCGACCGACTGCGTGCCCAACGTGGCCCCAATCTGGCGCGTGGCCTCTATGCGCAGCGGCACGGGCAGACTGCCATAGTTCAACTGTAACGCCAGGTTCTGGGCCTCTTCCAGCGTGAATTGCCCCGTGATTTGTCCACTATCGCTGAGAACATCGTTGATAGTGGGACTGGAAATAACGCGCTTGTCCAACACAATGGTCAAGAACTGCCCCACGTGGGTAGAGGTATGCGCTTCTAAGAGATCGGCGCCCTCAGGCGTCATCTCAAAAGAGACGAAGAACTCGCCAAAGGTGGAACTGCCGGCAGTCGCCGACGCCAATTTATCCCCCGTTAACACGGTGGGAAAGGTAGGGGCTGGCGCCAACTCTGCTTCGGCTTCCGTGCGACCATCCTCTAATTCACAGCGAGATATACCCTCATCGTTTGTGGTGCGAATACACAAACCTTCCGGCAAAGGTTGGGTACCCGTGTCCACAAATTCCAACAACGCGGTGCCCTGAATCAAAGAAAAGGCTTCTTCGGGATCGTCAATCCCTGGCAGTTCCACCAGAATGCGGCGTTCCCCTTCCAGCTGCACCACCGGCTCAGAGACGCCCAGTCCGTTAATGCGCTGGCTGATGATATTGCGCGCCGTGTCCATTTGCTCCCGCGTAATCGCCTCGTCTGCCGGCACATCAGCCTCCAGCAGCACTTGCAGCCCACCGCTCAGGTCAAGTCCCTGGCGAATCGGGTAATTTTCGTTCAGCGCCATCCAGATGGCTGCCGCAACGAGAGTAATAATCATCATTAACCAGAGCAAATCACGTCGGTACATAAGGTTTGATTACCACACTACAAATAGAATGAGTAGGCTGCTGGCGTGGGCGTTATCGTCTTCGCAACGCATATCCTGCCACTACCAGCAACTTTGCACTGCAAGGCGGCATGGATTATAGGGGGATTGGAGGATTACGCAAGCGGGGAGAACGCCAGTCTACAGACATCCGAGCGCGATCAAAATCCAAAATTCGAGCCAAAACATATTGACAAACAGGTAGCAATAGGCGTATGATGTAGGCAAATACAGTCTATAGCGCCCCAGATGCACAGAAGACTGGTTGTCGTTAATAAGCGGTTTTTGAGTCTCCTCTAGTGCGCCCATACGCTTTCGATGTCGAGGGAAGCACCCGATCGAAGCCAACTTCTGTCTTTAGCCACCAAGAGATTCGCTGACATACCTCCGCCCAAAACACAACCATCACAAAGTCTTTTGTCCCCATCTGGGGCTTTTTTGTGCCTGCTCGCTGGGCGCAAATATGTCAAGAATCACCCGGTACATCCCCTGCAGGCAAGACGCGCGCAAAAATGAGGGTATCGCTTAGCGCCCTCGTGCGCGGATTCCGCCGGTGGCAGCGCAACGTGGCTTCCAGTTCATAGCCAGCGCGGCGGGCGACAGCGGCGCTGCGCGCGTTGCCGGCATCGCAGTGAATCTCCACCCGCCTGGCCCCCAGCGCCGAAAAGGCAAAATGGCTGATTCCCAAAACAGCTTCCGTCACATATCCTTGCCCTTCGTATCCGGTGCGCACCCAGTAGCCAATTTCAAATCGGGGTATCGTCCAGTCAATGCGGTGCAGACCGCTACCAACTACCTGGATGTCCGTTCCCTTTAAGAAGCACAACAACGGTAAATCTGTGCGCTGCAAAAACGCTGCGTGCGCCCGGCGTATCCATGCCTCTGACTCAGCCACCGGCGGCGGCTGGGACGACTGCGCCCACTCCATCCACGGCTGCAGTCGTTCCCAGGAAGCAGCCACAGCGGCGTTGAGGGCGGGACCATCGCCTGGGCGCGGCGAACGAATTGTCAGCCGCTTCGTTTCGAGCTGATCGGGAAAATCACGCAGGATATTTAACATTCGTCATCGTACAGGTATAATGCACTTTTGCAGCGCCATTTGTAAGGGCGTCGCACCTCTGGGAGCATAAGGTAGGGACAGGTTTGAAACCTGCCCCTACACTCAATCGTAACCCGCTAACAAGGGCAGGAAATGATGCGTGGTCAGGTTGGAGGGGCCCACAAACTGGCTGACCGGATCGCTGATATTGTTGGCGCGGTCGCGGGCAGTGAGGGTGAAGGTGTAACTGGCGGCGGGATCGCCTGTGTAGATAGCCGTCGTGGCGGTGGTATCTTGCAGCCAAAGCTGCGGCGCGCCGCCATTTTCGGCTACCATGACGCTGTAATCCTGAACGCCACTGCCCAGGTGATCGTCGCCGCTCCAGGTAAGGTTAATGGTAGCGCCTACGCGAGAAAGCGTGAGGGATACATCGGGGGCGCGACGGTCAGTCTCAATAACGATGAACGGGCGACCGCCAATGGGATAGAGGCTGGGGTCCCAGTCGGGCGGTTTGTTTTGATTGGTGGCTGCCGGCAATATCAAGGTGTAAACGTCGTTGACAGGTGTGATAACCTGGGTAGCGCCATCGGGCGTAATAAGCAGCGCCGACGAGTCGGCTGCTGGCAGTTCCGCCACTTCCGTCTCCCCATAACGCGCCCATAAACCGACGATGCGCTCATTGGTAGTGGGGCGGTAAAAGGCGATCCACTCCTGCGGCCCATTGTAGGGATCGTCGCTGCCAGGGCGCTCCCGCCACAACGGTTCCACGTTCTGCACATAGGTAGTCAAAATGCGATACGCCTGGTAATTCAGGCGCGGCGATTCAGGCGTGGGGTGCTGGCGGAAACAGGCGGCGTCGGTGGGGTTGCTAAACAAGCCATTGGCGTCGCCAGCGCACGGTTTGGTAGGGTCGGTGATCAGCATCCCATTGGCGTCGCATAATTCGCCATTGTGGGGTGGGAAATCGGTGTCTTGCGGTTGGTTGCCGCAGCCATCGTACAACTGGAAATGAAAGACGGCATCAGCCCCGGCAAACATGGCGTAGAAAGTGGTTTGGATCACGTAGTCAGCCTGTTCCGTGAGGGTAGCGCGGTAGGCGCTGAGCTCGTCCCACACTGGCCCAGGGTAGTCGTTCCAGGCCGGCACGCCCGTTTCATCCAGCCAGATGGGTTTGCTCAAACCATGCGCGCCGAGGGAATTGCCGGC
>CAYQYJ010000064.1:0-4538 GCA_964421605.1 uncultured Ardenticatenaceae bacterium
GCCCCCATAGCTATGCCAATTTCCGCCAGCGCCAGCGCCGGCGCGTCGTTAACGCCGTCGCCCACCATCGCCACGGGCCCATATTGGCGGCTCAGTTCCTTAATGATGTTCATCTTATCTTCAGGCATCAACTCCGCGTGGACCGCGTCCACGCCCACTTCGCGGCCAATGGCTTGGGCCACGCGCAGATTGTCGCCTGTCAGCATGACAATGTGCTCAATGCCCTCAGCTTTCAGCTCTCGCACGACAGACGCTGCGTCACGACGCACGGTATCGGCGATACCAATTGCGCCCAGTAAGTGCGCCTGACCATCGTCCATCCGCGCCACCAGCACAGCGGTTTTGCCGGCATCATGCAAACCAGCCATCATGTTGGTTACTGCCGGCATATTCTCGACGTTGTAAGCCGCAAAATACCGCTCATTACCCACCGCAATCCGCTCCCCATTGACAAAAGCCCGCACCCCTTGACCGGTCTCTGAGTGGAAATCTGTCACCGGCGGCAGCAGCAGCGCCTGTTCGTTGGCTGCCTGTACAATTGCCTGCGCCAACGGATGCTCTGATTTGGCTTCAACGGATGCCGCCAACCGCAGCAGTTCCACCTCAGATTCCAGCGTGTCAGACAACCTGATAACATCAGTTACCTGGGGTGTCCCCACCGTCAAAGTGCCTGTCTTGTCAAAAGCGATGACTTTGATCGTAGCCGCCTGCTCCACCGAAGCCCCCCCTTTGAACAACACACCCCGCCGCGCCCCATTGCCAATAGCAGACAAAACGGTGGCTGGCGTGCTGATCACCAACGCGCAGGGAGACGCTGCCACCATTAAGGTCATGGCCCGATAGAAAACGGCGGCAAACGGCTGCTGTAAAATCAAGACAGGAATGACAATCGCCAGCGCCGTCATGATAATCACGCCCAAAGCGTAATACTGCTCAGCCGTATCAATGAACCGCTGCGTCTTCGCCTTTTCGCTCTGCGCTTCTTCCACCAGTTTAATCAGGCGGGCGATGGTTGAGTCTTTAGCCAGGCGCGTTACGCGCACTTCCAACGCCCCCTGCTGGTTAATCGCCCCGGACAAAACTGTATCCCCCACTCCTTTATGCACAGGCATAGATTCGCCCGTAATAACCGATTGGTCCAGGCTGCTCGCGCCCTCCACAATCTCCCCATCCAGCGGGATACGGTCGCCAGGGCGCACAATCATCAAATCACCCACGTAGATGTGCTCAATAGGCAGTTCCATATTCCGCCCCCCCCGCCGCACCAGCGCCGTGTTGGGGCGCAGCTTCATCAAACTGCGAATGGCGTTGCGCGTGCGATCCATGGCCAGGTTTTGCAGCACATTGGAAAGCGAAAACAGAAACAGCAGCATGACGCCTTCAAAAGGCGCGTTCACCAGCGCCGCCCCTACGGCCGCCAGCACCATCAGCAAATCAACGTCAATAGTTCGGTGACGCAGCGATTGCAGACCAGCAACCGTACCATAATAGCCTCCGGTAACATAAGCAATGGCGTAAGCGACCGTGGAGACAACGGTTAGTTCCAGCCGGTGTGTCACAAATCCCACCACCATGCCAATAAATGTTATGACGGTGAAGATAATCTCCGCCCGATCCGTAGCCAGCCAGGCGCGCAGCCGCGACCACACGCTGGCTGGCGCTGGCGCTTCCGCTGCTTCCTCCCGCACCAAGGGCGCGCCAAACGACTGTACTGCTTCCCGCAGTTGGCTGGGAGAAATGATGTTTTGGTCATAATGGATCGTCAGCGCGCCGCCCATGTAGCTGGCAGTAGCCCGCTGCACGCCGTCCACCTGGCGCAGGCGATTTTCCAGGGCCAGCGCGCACGACTCGCAGGCGCGCCCCCCCTGTTTGCCCAGGCGCATGACGCAGCTATCCCAACGCTGTCGCAGCGCGGGCCCCACCTGGTGCATCACTTCGTTGACGTTAGCCGCAGATACCTGCTGCGGATCGTAGGCTAAGGAAAACTCTTCACGGCGGGTATCCACCTGCACCTGTACGATACCTGGCTGATCCGCCACCGCTTCCTGAATAACGTCCAGACAGCTCTCTTCTTCTGGTATGGCTTCCTGAGTAGGTGTTGTTTGTGTTGGTTGAGTCATAGTTTGTACCAGTTATGCCGGCAAAACCGACACTTTTAGTTAACCTGAATAATATAGTTAACACAGGTTAAATTATATCGAGAATCTGGCCTCAGCGCAAACAAAAACCCTGACAAGACCGCATAATTTATTGGTTCCTGCCCCATTTTATGCTAGAATAGAGAACTTTCGTTCTATACTTAAATGGGGCAAAAGGGTTCCCATGATGAACATAACAGCCTGCCGCTTGAGGGCGGCGGCGTTAATGGCGGAGGAAAGCAATGCCGGCATTCAGACTTGTGTCCGACTTCCAACCAATGGGCGATCAACCAGAAGCGATTGCGCAGTTAGTGGAAGGTGTTAATAAAGGGGAGCGGTTCCAGACCTTGCTAGGCGCTACAGGAACGGGTAAGACGTATACCATCGGCAACGTCATTGCCCAAACCCAACGCCCTACCCTGGTGCTGGCCCACAATAAGACGTTGGCGGCTCAATTATACAGCGAGTTCCGCGAGTTCTTCCCAGACAACGCCGTTTCCTATTTCGTCAGCTATTACGACTACTACCAGCCGGAAGCCTACGTGCCCCGCCACGACCTCTACATCGAAAAAGAAACCGACATCAACGAGGAAATTGATCGCCTGCGGCTGCAAGCCACAACCAATGTTCTCAGCCGTCCAGACGTCATCATAGTAGCTTCCGTCTCTTGTATTTATGGTATCGGCAATCCCGAAGCATGGGGCAAAGTAACGGTAAAGTTGGAGCGCGGTCACCACTACCGCCGGGACACCGTACTGCGTCATCTGGTAAACATCCAATATGAACGAAATGACATTGAACTGCGTCGCGGCACGTTTCGGGTGCGCGGGGATACGCTGCAGATTCTGCCGGCATACGCCGAAACTGCGTACAGCGTAGAGTTCTGGGGGGACGAAATCGAACGAATTGTAGAAATCGATCCGCTGACAGGGGAAATCCTGGTGGAACAGTTCAACGTCGAAATCTTCCCCGCCAAGCAGTTCATCACCGACGAAGAAAAGCTCGCGCAGGCGATCAACGACATCGAATCGGAGCTAAACGCGCGCATTGCCCATTTCCAGGCTAACAAAATGTTCCTGGAAGCACAACGCATTGAACAGCGCACCCTCTATGACCTGGAAATGCTGAAGGAAGTTGGCTATACTGCCGGCATTGAAAACTACAGCCGCCACCTCGACCAACGCCAGGCAGGCGATCCTCCCTGGACCCTGCTCGACTACTTCCCCCGCGACTTCCTGCTCATCATTGACGAAAGCCACATGACCATTCCCCAGGTACGCGGCATGTGGCGCGGCGACCGCAGCCGCAAAGAAACGCTGGTAGATTACGGTTTTCGCCTCCCTAGCGCCCTGGACAACCGCCCCCTCAACTACGACGAATTCCTGGAGCGGGTCAATCAGGTCATCTTTACCAGCGCCACCCCCAACGCCTACGAACTGGAACTATCCAACCGCGTTGTACACCAGGTCATCCGCCCCACAGGCATTCTCGATCCCCAGATTCAGGTCCGCCCCACCAAAGGGCAGGTGGACGACCTGCTAGGCGAAATCCGCCAACGTACCGAACACGGTCAGCGCGTGTTGGTCACCACCCTGACCAAACGCATGTCGGAGGACTTGAGCGACTACCTGTTGGAGATGGGCGTTAAAGTGCATTATCTTCACTCCGAAGTGGAAACCCTGGAACGTACCGAGATTTTGCGCGACCTGCGCATGGGCATCTTTGATGTCGTGGTGGGCATCAACCTGCTGCGCGAAGGGCTCGACCTGCCCGAAGTCTCCCTGGTAGCCATTCTGGACGCAGACCAGCAAGGTTTCCTGCGCTCAGAGACGGCCCTGGTACAAACCATAGGCCGCGCCGCCCGCCACGTGGACGGGACCGTCATCATGTACGCCGACAAAATAACCGAGGCCATGCAAAAAGCGATTGACGTCACCAATGAACGTCGCCAGCAGCAGCAGGCTTACAACCAGGCGCACGGCATTGAACCGCGCAGCATTGTCAAAGCCGTCTATGATCTGGCCGGGCAGTTAGCCAGCCAGCACGCCGAGACGGAAATGGCTTTCGCCGAATCCCGAACCGGCTATGATGCCAAAGCCATCCGTCCGGCTGATATGCCCAAGAATGAATTGCACCGCCTGATTCAGGAGTTGGAAAAGCAAATGAAACAGGCTGCCCAGGCGTTAGAGTTTGAAAAAGCCGCCGTGCTGCGGGATCAGATCATGGAACTGCGCGGCGTACTGGTGCTGAAAGACTCAACCACAGACCCCGATCTCCCTGAATGGGAACGCCTGCGCCGTCTGGAAAAAGAGTAAACAACCCCGTTTCCATTTGTCACTGCTTTATGCTACACTTTCACCATGGCCCAGACCGACAACCCGCTAAAACGCCTGGTTCTCA
>CAYQYJ010000064.1:4638-13001 GCA_964421605.1 uncultured Ardenticatenaceae bacterium
GGGAACAAGGACGCGAACAAGGATTTGAAGAAGGGCGTGAAGAAGGGCGTGAAGAAGGCATGAGGCGGGCCATTATCGCCGGCATTATACGCCGCTTTAACCCCCCAGCCAGCGACTACCTGCAGCTCGTCAAACAGCTAGAGCAAATTCATACGGTGGTCGCGCTGGAAGAGTTGTTAACAGCCCTGTTTGACGCGCCTGATCTGGCGCACCTGGCCCACCAGATTCAGGCATCTGCTCACGGAAACGGATAAACGACCATCCAGCGCATCAAAGTCAACTATGCAAACAATACTAACCACAGAACAAGAAGAACTGTTAAAGCGAACGCGAGACACATTGGGGCGTTTGCGCGATATTTTGGCTGATTTGAAGGCGCCCTATGAAGATCGGGAAGCGCTGACAGAATCAATTCGCCAGCTAGACGAATTGTTCTTGTTAGTCGTTGCCGGGGAGTTCAATTCGGGCAAATCCTCCTTCATCAATGCCATCCTGGGCACGCCCCTGTTGGTCGAAGGCGTCACCCCCACCACCAGCCAGATTTATCTGCTTAAGTACGGTTCCGAAAGCCAACAAAAACCAATCGAGAAAGGCATCTGGGAACAAAGCGCTCCCATTGAACTGCTGCGCAGCATTAACATTGTAGACACCCCCGGCACCAACGCCATCCTGCGCGAGCATGAAGCCCTGACCACCGAGTTTATCCCGCGCAGCGATCTGGTATTGTTTGTCTCCTCCGCCGATCGCCCCTTCACTGAAAGCGAACGCCAGTTTCTGGACAAAATTCGCGAGTGGGGCAAAAAGATTGTTATTGTCATCAACAAGATTGACATTCTCTCTAACGATTCTGAAGTCCAGCAAATTCTGGACTTTGTGCGCCAGGCCGCGCGGGACCTGTTGGGCAGCGTCCCCCCCATCTTCGCCATCTCCTCCAAACGGGCGCAGCGCGCCAAAGCGGGCGATCCTCGCCTGTGGACCAGCAGCGGTCTGGAACCTCTGGAAACCTATATCCGCGACACCCTGGACGAAAGCGGTCGCTTTCGCCTCAAACTGCTTAATCCCTTGGGCGTTGGTCACAAACTGGTCAAGAAGCAGTTAGAATTAACTGATGAGGACCTGGGCAGCCTGGAGCGCGATACCAGTTTGCTGGCAGATGTGGACAAGCAAATGACGCTGTACGGGGAAGACATGCAGCGTAATTTCCAGAGCCGCTTGAGCGAAATTAGCAACTTGCTCTACGACATGGAAATGCGCGGGCGCAACTTTTTCGACGAACACCTGCGCCTGTTCCGCATGCCCGATTTACTGCGTAAAGATCACATTCGCCAGAAATTCGAGACAGAGGTGGTGGGCCAGACGCCTCTGCTGATTGAGCGCCGCGTGGGCGAGATGGTGGACTGGATGGTAGAGCAAGATTTGCGGCAGTGGACGGCAGTAGCCGATCACCTGACGCAGCGCCGCCAGCAGCATGACGAACGTATTATCGGGCAAGGCGGTCCCAAAGAAGGAACGCTGGCTTATGATCGGCAGCGGCTGGTAGATTCCATTGGGCGCGCCACGCATGAAGCTGTCGCCAGCTACGATCAGCGGTTTGAAGCCAACCAGTTAGCCGACGTGGCCCGCAAATCAGTCATTGAAACCGCAGGCTTAACCATCGGCGGCGCCAGCCTGGGGGCGTTGATTGCCCTGGCCACGCATGTCGCCTTTTTGGACGCGACGGGCATCATTGCCGGCATCACCGCCGTCACCCTCGGTCTGCTTGTCCTGCCTGCCCGCCGCCGCAAAGCCAACCAGGAACTCTCCGCCAAATTGAGCGAACTACGGCAGCGCCTGACTGACACCCTGGGCGAACAATTCGACCGCGAAATGCGTCGCGGGCGGCAGCGCATCGAAGACACCATCGCCCCTTTCAGCCGCTTCGTCCGCGCCGAAAATCAAAAGCTCCAGGCGCAGCGCGAACACGTTGAAGAACTGGAAGCCCACATTGCCGGCCTGCGCGCCCAATTGGGCGGGTGAGCATGATTAGACTGGAGCAGTCTGGGAGACTGCTCCAGTCTGGGCAGCGTTCTATGCTCGTTTATAAGCTTAACGACAAAGGCCAGGAAGTCCTACAATATCCCGCGAAACTATTGTCGCGCCGCTCCAATTCCGTCCGATTGGAAGCGTTTTTTAGTCGCCAGGATCTGGACCTGGGCTTTGTGTGGTTTAAGCAGCAAGATCGCTTCATTGAACATTTCTACAATGACCGTTGGTACAACGTTTTCGCGGTCTACGACCGAGACGACGCTCTCCTGAAGGGTTGGTATTGCAACATCTGTCGCCCGGCGCAGATCATGCCAGAAATCGTGCGCTGGGAAGACCTGGCTTTGGACCTTTGGGTAGCTGCCAATGGGGAAACACGGGTATTGGATGAGGATGAATTTGCCATCCTCCCCTTGAAAGCGCACGAACGAGAAAGGTGCGCCGACGCCCTGCAACATCTGCAAACGCTTGCCCAAAACAAACAACTCCCCACTTAAAATAGAAACGCCCTGGCGCTTATGCCAGGGCGTTTTTCTTGTCCGCTCTATTGGGGAAGTCGCCAACGATTAAGCTGGACTTATTAACTGTCCGTAAATAACCTGGCGATGGGGGTTTGTAGTAACCGCTTTAGCGGTTTGGACGGCTAAAGCCGTCACTACGAACTTATTTCTGGACAATTACTTGGCAGGCTATTGGTAGACTTTACCCCCCCAACGCGCCTGTCAACGCGCCAATCCCCATCCCGGCCACGCCGAAGATCAGCCCCAGCACAAAGTTGATTATCAGCACCAAAATAAAACCTACAACAATAGTCAAGAACGCCTTGACATTGTCCAGATCCAACCCCTGACGCACAGCAATAAATCCCGCGGCCAGCGACCAGATCCAGGTGATCAGGCCCACGCAAGGGATAAAGCTCAAAATCTGCGGCGCTTGCGCATAACCCAAGACGCGCAGCATCTCCCCCATGGTGGCTTTGCCGGCAAACAATGTCGTCCCCACAAAGTAAGTGGCAGCAGACCACACCAGCCAACCCACAATAGCTGAACTGGCTGCAAACAGAAAACCAGAGATAAAGTTTTCGGCTAAAAAGCCACTGCCAAGGCCGGCAATCAGGGCCACTATCACCACAATGATAACTGCCTGCATCGTGGCGGTCTGGTCATGTTCAATCTCTTCAAAGGTGTTGGCATCCAGTTTGAGAACGCCCATAATCCGATTAATCATTTATCCCTCCAGTAGTAAATCAGATACGGTAGAGCCAATCGCTCTACTATAATCAAACACTGCCTGCCCCCAGAAGTGACGCACTTATCCTGGGGAAATCTGGCAGCTTTCTACCTATGTACCAGTAGAAATAGCCCGCAGCGCCACCCCAAACAAGAACAGGGTAGCCAGCGCATACACCCATTGTCCGCGATTGGTATCATCCCCGCGCAGCACGCCAAACATGAAAGGCAGAAACAACATGGCAAATATACCATAAAGCAGGTGAACGCCGGCACGCCCCGGTCTCCCCCCCTCCAGCCACAACACAAACCCTAAAATGCCTTGCAGCACATACAATCCTTCGCCAATAGCCAACGCGCCCAGGTAATTGCCATCTACGCCGTATCCCCGCACCGCCCGAATCACGCCCCACAGCCCCACAAAAAGAAAAAACAGCCAGACCGTGTTGGCTAATGTGCTATGAATTTGTACCAGCATCATCTCTCCTTTACGTTGTGATTTGCCACTTTTTGCACCCCCATTCTGGCATCAGCTACAATCGCGTCTATGTTTAACCAAGAGACGCCTACGCCAGATTATGCAGCCGCCCATGCGTATCTGCTCCAGTTTATCAACTATGAGAAGCAGATGCCAGAACTTTACGGCCCGGACAAAATGGATCCATCGCGTCCAGGTCGCTTGCTGACCGCGCTTGGCTCCCCCCATACCCGCTTAAAAGCGCTGCATATTGCCGGCACAAAAGGCAAAGGTTCCGTCGCCGCTTTCTGCGCCTTCGCCCTGCGCGCTGCGGGCTTAAAAGTTGGCCTGTACACCTCCCCCCATCTGGTCGAATTCCGCGAACGGCTGCGCATCCTGACGCCCGATGACGCCGATGGTCGCATCAGCCAGGCAGAATTCGTCACCCTCGTCGCCGCCTTGCAGCAAGTTGTCCCCACCATTCCGGGCTTAACCTGGTTTGAACTGGTCACCGCCCTGGCTTTTATGCACTTTGCCCGCCAGCAGGTAGATGTGGCTGTGGTCGAAGTAGGTCTGGGGGGACGGCTGGATGCCACCAACGCCCTGACCCCCCTGGTTTCGGTCATCACCTCCATCAGCTACGATCACACCGCCCTGTTGGGATACACGCTGCCCGAAATTGCCGCCGAAAAGGGAGGCATCATCAAGCCAGGAATCCCCGTCGTCATTGCCCCCCAGGAGCCATCAGCCCTGGCACGTTTGCAAGAAATAGCCGCACGTCAGCGCGCGCCAGTCACGCTCGCCGGACAGGACATAACCTTTGAGACCCTGGCGTCTGGCCCGCCCACCGCGCACGTGCGGGTGCATGACCAGCGCCAGCCAGCCTCGTCGCTGGATAAGCTCCTGCTGACGCTTCCCTTGCTCGGCCAACATCAGCAGATAAATGCAGTCACAGCCTTAGCCGCCCTGGATCAGATTCACCCCTATTTCCCTGAGTTGACCCCGGCGGCTATAGCGCGCGGTTTTGCCAGCGCTTCATGGCCCGGCCGCCTGCAACTTCTGCAACCGCCTACGCCAGATACGCCAGGCATCCTGCTAGATGGAGCGCACAATGGCGACTCCGCCGTCCGATTGTCCCAGGCGTTGCGCGAGTTATACCCTGACTATCGCCTCTGGTTTCTGGTGGGCGTAACGCGGGATAAGGACATTGCCGGCATTTTTCAAGCGCTGCTGCCGCCAGCCAGCGGCGCCATCGCCATTCGCTCCAGCCACCCCCGCGCCGCCGATCCCGTACAACTGCAACAAATCGCTGCCAGCCTGGGCTATACCCTTGACGTTAGCCCCAACTTGAACCACGCCCTGCAAGCGCTCTGGCAGCAAGCCATCAACGCCAAAGCCGCCGCAGACAGCGCCCCCGGCGACATGATTTGCGTCACGGGTTCCCTCTTTATCGTAGGCGATTTGCTAAATCAATGGGAACGTCTACAATCAGACTTGAGCAAGCCAACAGCGTAATAAAAAACCAGACCAGATCTCGCTTGCCCCCTACATGATTGCTACCAAGAGACATCTAACATGAGAGATGATTTTGACCTGCCCCAATTTCCTGACTTTCTGGCTGACTTCGACATGAACGACGAACTGTTCCAGGTCAACGAAGTCATCAGCCCAGATGGAACCATCAACTGCCCATTCCTGCCTTTGCGCGACCTGGTACTCTATCCGCAGATGGTCATGCCCCTTTTCATTGGCCGCGACCGTTCCCTATCCGCAGTCCAGGCGGCTATTGCCCATAATGAACCGATTATCGTCGCTGCCCAAATAGACAGCGACATGAACGATCCGGAGATTGACGACATTTTCTCGTTTGGCACAGAAGCCAGCATTGGCCGTACCCTGCGTATGCCAGACAACAGCACCAGCGTGCTGGCGCAAGGTCGCAGCCGGGTGGAAATATTGGAATTCACCCAATGGGAACCCTACATGCGCGTGCGGGCGCGCATCGTGCCCGAACCAGACGATTGGGAGCAAACGACAGAAGCTTCTATGCGCGCCGTCATGGCCCTGTTTGAGAAAGTGGTGGATCTCAATCGGAATTTACCCGATGAACTGTTCACCTTCACCATGAATATTGACGAGCCTGGCTGGCTGGCTGATTTTGTGGCTTCAGCGCTCAATCTACCGCTGCACACGCGCCAGGACATCCTGGAAACGCTCAATCCTACGCTGCGCCTGCAAAAAATTAGCGTGCTGCTGGCGCAGGAATTGGACGTCCTGGAGTTGGAAGACGAAATCCACGCCAAAGTGCAGCAGGAAGTAGACCGCTCCCAACGAGAGCATTTTCTGCGGGAACAAATGCGCGTCATTCAAGGCGAACTGGGCGAAATGGACGTTTTCACCCAGGAGTTGGCGGAGCTACGCGAGGCCATTGAAGGCAAAAAACTTCCAGACGAAGTCCGGGCAAAAGTGAACAAAGAATTGTCTCGCCTGCAATCCATGCCGCCCATGTCTCCCGAAGTGGGCGTCATTCGCACCTATCTGGACCTGATTCTGGATTTGCCCTGGTACGAACAATCCGAGGACAACCTGGATGTACGCCATGCGGCTGAAGTGCTGGACGCGGATCATTTTGGCCTGGAACGAATTAAAGATCGTATTCTGGAGTTCATTGCCGTCAAACAAATCGCGCCCAAAACCATGCGCACGCCCATTTTGTGCTTTGTCGGTCCGCCAGGGACCGGCAAAACCTCGTTAGGGCGCTCGATTGCCCGCGCTCTGGGGCGCAAATTTGTGCGCGTCAGTCTGGGGGGTGTGCGCGATGAAGCCGAAATTCGCGGCCATCGCCGCACCTACATTGGGGCCATGCCAGGACGCATCATCCAGGCCATTCGCCGCGCGGGGACAAATAATCCGCTGTTCATGCTGGATGAAGTGGACAAAATCGGCCAGGATTTTCGCGGCGACCCCTCGTCAGCGCTGTTAGAGGTGTTAGACCCAGAACAAAATCACGCCTTTTCCGACCATTACCTGGAACTGGACTTTGACTTGTCGCCGGCGCTGTTCATCACCACCGCCAACTGGCTAGACCCTATCCCGCCCGCCCTGCGCGACCGCATGGAAGTGATTGATTTTTCCGGTTATCTGGAGGAGGAAAAGCTGGAAATATGCCGGCAGTTCATCATCCCTCGCCAGGTTGCCCAACATGGCTTGATCAAAGCCGGCTTGCGTTTTGACGACGAAGCCCTCAAAGTGCTCATCCGGCAGTACACCTACGAGGCTGGCGTGCGCAATCTGGAGCGAGAAATCGCCAACATCTGCCGCAAAACCGCCCGCCGTGTGGCTGAACGGCGGCGATACGCGCGCCGGATTACGGCGAAACAGTTAGGCGAAATGCTTGGCCCCGCCCCCCTGACGCCTGAACTGATGCGGGAGGAAGATGAAGTGGGGGTGGCTACCGGGGTGGCCTGGACAGCCGCCGGCGGCGATATTCTGGCTATTGAAGTCATGCTCATGCCTGGCAAAGGCGGCCTCACCCTCACCGGGCAAATGGGCGAAGTGATGCAAGAAAGCGCCCAGGCCGCCGTCAGTTATGCCCGCAGCCACGCCGCCAACTGGGGCGTGCCCGGCGACCTGTTTGAAAACACCGACATCCACTTGCACATTCCTGAAGGTTCTGTGCCCAAGGATGGCCCATCGGCTGGCGTGGCTATGGTGACAGCTTTGATTTCGGCTTGCACCAACCGCCCCATTCGCCACGACATTGGCATGACTGGCGAAATTACCTTGCGCGGGCGGGTGCTGCCTGTAGGTGGGATTCGGGAAAAGGCGTTAGCTGCCAGACGTGCCGGCATTACCACCTTCATCATGCCCAAGAAAAATGAAACCAGCCTGCAAAAAATCCCCAAAAAGCTGCGCCAGGACATGAACTTCATCCTGGTTGACCGCATAGATGAGGTCTTAAACAACGCTTTGCTGGAATCGCTCCCCCGGCCACTGAACAATCAGGTTACCGCCTAGCGCGCGTTTACCGCCAAAATGCACGCTTTTTCGTGACACTCGTCACTAGGCAGCAACCCTTTTTTACGCCATGATATAATTGTTGGTTAATTACCACAGGCGTACTGATCTAGGATAACACCTCAGTAAACTGTGGCGATTTCTTTAGCTGCATACCGACCCGACAAAACGGGCGGAAAATATCGGTGACGGGCAATTTTTGGCGCGTATGCGCCAAAAATTGCCTGTAAAGAGGGGTGTCAGCCCCGCCTTCGGCGGGGCTGACACCCACCACTATTGAGTACAGTGCTACCCTGATCAAGATTTTGCAGGCTTACGCAAATTTATTTTGTGAGTGGCTTGGGACGCGGCTTCTGACCACGGACCACTCGCCACTGATCGCTATTTTTCGGAGGAGTTATTAAAATGCGCGTTGTGATTGATCGTGATTTGTGCGATGCCAGTTTACCATTTTGCCAACGCTGTTCCGCCGCTTTCCTCCGCTATCCCGAAGGCAGCGACCGTTTATGCGTGCGAGACATCATTGACGATGGCTCCGAATTGCTGACCATTGAAATGCACACGGACGGGCGTACACTGCAATTGGAACTGACAGACGAGGCGCGTGACCTGGCCAGCGTTGAAGGGTGGGAAGCGTT
>CAYQYJ010000065.1:0-11064 GCA_964421605.1 uncultured Ardenticatenaceae bacterium
GCCAGCCCGTGGAAAAAACCAAGCTGGTAGTCGTGACTGTAACCTGCCCCCAAACCATACGGCATCCGATACGAACCACTTTCCTGGCGCCGCGCCACTATCCAGGAAGCCTGCCGCAGAGCCATTTCTTTCAAGTGTGGGTCTTCCAACTTGCTGGCAGCCGTCACAAACAGTTCGCTCCGCCCTAGATTGCCACAGCATACGGTATCAAGAGCATCGTCAAACATCTTTTGTGTGGCTTCCAGAGCGGTATAGATGTCCTGCTGCACCTGTTGGTTGTGCAAAAGATGGAAACCACCCAAACGGGCTAAGCCAATGCCTGGCGCTCCATGACACCATGTCTGGCCATAGACGGTTTCCGCCTCGCTGGTGCGCAGCAGGTCAATCCAGTTTTGTTGCGCTGGCGTAAAATAACGATTTTCATAAGCCATCGCTTCTACAGCGGCTTCGCAAAGCGCCTCATCCCCAACCAGTTCGTAGAGTCGCAGCAGGGCGTAAGCAATGCCGGCAGCGCCATGCGAGAAACCCGTCAAAGCATACTCCTGGACCACCGTGGTCCATACCCGTTCACCAGAACGACTTGCAGTGCGTCCCTCTAACAACCTGCGCCCACAGGCGATAGCTTTGGTTAACAGATCATCGTTTTGCGTAAACTTGTAAAGGGTCAAAAGCGCCAGCAGCGCCCCGGCTGTGCCGTCCATGACATCAAATTTACTGTCCGCAGCAATACGTTCCAACGTGATGCAATCGGCCACAAGTTGCGCATCTTCTAACAGCGTTGGCTCATCCAGCAACTCATGAATACGCGCCAGGCCATAGATAATTCCACCCAGGCCAATCGCCCCTCCCAAACTCATGCGCTGGGTCATCATCTTGATCATTTCTGGATCCCGACGGATAGAGTTGCGCATTTGCTGTATCGCTCCCAGCGACAGCTCACGGTAACCTGCGCCCCCGCTAATGCGTTCTACGGCTGCCAGAAAGAGGGCAATGCCTGTTGTACCGCTGTGCAAGTTGTACCCTAACGGCTGGATTACCGAACGCTCCGCTTCCAACACATGCTCAAAACCCAACCAACTAGCCGTGCCATTACTGGCTAATATAGCTTGCCGCGCGATGTCGCCGGCAATATCCAGCGCAGCCTTTTGCAAATCCGATCCGGCTAATAACGGTGCGTCTGCCAGAGCCAAACGGCGGGTAACGATGGCGTCAGGCTGGTTTTGTACATAACGCAGCCGGAAAGCGGCGCGAATAAACCCAATTTGCCGTTCCATATCTTCACAATTCAAGGTGACAATACGAGAGTGCATGAGCTCATAACCAGCCTGGTCGAAGAAGTGCCGCAAAAACAAGCCATCGCCGCTCCTGATGCTTTGATCCGTGGCGCAGGAAGCGAAATAAGGAATGTCAAGAGATTCCATCGCCTGGACCTCTGCCTTAATTAACGGCCAAAACGAAGGTCTATTCTTTTCGCGAAGACCAGCCTTGTGAAGCGCGTCAAGCTGGATGCTATAATCCAAACCGCTACGCATATATTGGGGCTGGAGCAGCTTTTCTAGCAGCATGAAGTAGTTCAGCGTGTGTCGCAGCACAAAACGACCTTTTTTCTGCTGAAAATACGCCAACGGAGACTCGGCATCAAGCAACGTTTTCTGATGCTGCATCATGATGTGATACATGTTTTGGAAACCAGCCACAATGTTTTCCAGATAGTCATCAGCTGACGTGGCCTGACCATTGACGAAAGGCGTGGCAGGTTTCATTTCTGACCGCAACTGCACTCTCTTGACTTTCATATGATCGGTATTGACGTTTAGCCAGTTAATTGCCTGATAGGGGATGATTTGACCAGCCATAGCTCCCAGACCGCTAATGTCATACCCTTGCTTGCTCTGTCCAAATGCCCAGGATGGCAGCAGCGCGGTGCGCAGCACAGAGTTTAGATACTGCTGGTGCGCCAGATTTTGCGCCCCATTTGTTGCTTGTTCATTGCTGGTAGGAGCAATTCTAGGATGCAGCAGCGTTTCCATGTCAATCAAGACGGGGTGCTCCCCGGCGGCAATAATGTTTTCATTATGGCAGTCAGTTCCCTCAAACAGATACAGCAAACATAGCAACATGCCAATACGTTCATAATATCGGCAGGCAGCTTCTTCATCCTGGCAGGGCGCAGTCTCCACAAACTCCACCCAGCCATATTGCTCTCGAGCAATAATCTTGAGGGCCTTTAGTTCGAGCGATGCCGCTCGCTCGTTAACCCACATGAGCAAGTTGGAAAATGCCGCATCCATGCCCACATTTTTGGGTTTGTAGACAAGCTTAAACTCCTCATTGCCAAAAGTGAGTATGCTGACAGAACGGCCCTCATTATGAGGATCGGACAGACTGCTCTTGATCCCACTAACAACACTCAACTCATCTGGCAGCGCAAACTCAGCCCGAATAGCGGGTAAATCCGCCGCCAGCCGTTGGATCAACTCGGCGTTAGCCTCCACCCAATAGTGCATGGCTGTCGTCGCCAGCCGGGCCAGAACGGTGTATTCCATAAAAAATGGCCCAAATCCGCCGGCAAATAAAGATTGGATAAAGGCGAGATAAAGCGGGTTATGCTTATCCTGATTATCGTCGTTCCCCAGAGCCAGTGACAGTCGGGACAACTTCTTCGATCGCAGAATTGAGAACTCAAGATAAAGCGTTTGTTGGCATATCTGGCTTAACCGTTTTAATAAACTGCGTTGGATGGAACTATGGGCTGCGGGCGAAAACAGATCATAGTATGCGGAGACCTTGCTCTGCAATGCCTGTTGCGCCACTAAGATAAAAGGCACAAACAGTTCTTGAAAAGGCAGGTTGTTGTCAACGGATAAGAAGGGGTAGGCAGTGGGAGATAAATCCGCGACGTTGAGATGGGCTGCCATCGCCATAATCTTATTGAGGGTGGAGGCCCAGGTTGGCAGCGCGTTTTCAGGTTTCCAGACGGGTGTATTCAGCGCCTTGCGCACTGCCGGCATCTCCAGACCATCCCAGGCAAAGCGTTTTTCGAGCAAATCCGCGCTGCCGTAAGCAACGATTTCATGCCATTGCTGCAGGATCTTTTCCATCTGCCGTTCGTCCAGATGGTTTTCACTGGCTTCGAAATCGCCATAGATTCGTTGCGTAAATGAACTGGATTGCTGCACAATCCGGGTCAATTGCTCTAAGGACAGAGACATCTCATTTGCTCCTTCGAAAGCCTGTAGGTTGGGCATCCCTGCCCAACCTCCCTAAATACCTCACGCGGAGTCGCGGAGACCTGTAGGACAAACTGTTAGTTTGTCCGCGCAATTCAGCGAATTGCGCCACGAATTTTCATTCATGGCGCGCTCCTTCAAAAAGAGGATTGGTCGCAGTTGGCCCGGCATTAATTCCTGGCAGAGCGGCCGCTTCTACCGTGATTGGACAGTTGCCGACGGTTGGTACAAACCTGCTTTGCCGCAAAATAAGCCTTTGCTTCTATGGGCTGGCCCGGTTTATAAACAACCTTCAGATGATTGATAAACCGGACTATCAGGCAATAAATGGGCGGAACCAGGTGGGACGTTTGAACCAGGTCATTAGGCCAGATGTCAGGATTAGCCGTTTCATTCGTATACCCTTGCCATTCCAACAAAGCATTTCGTCTGGCTGGCAAACAAAAGCCAGCCTCAACTAACCGATCCAACATCTCCTGCCACCATTCCCGTTGAAAGCGGTTGGGATTGGTGAACTCCAGGCCGATTTGCGGCAATACGCCATCGCCTATGTCCAGATCAATGCTGACCGCGCTGACATCTGGGGCGACCTGGCGAATTAAGGAATCAACAACCTGGTAATCTCCAGGCCAGCCAATGTCGGACAAAAAACGTGGCAGTTTGTGTGTCGGCGCCTGGGCAATAGCTACTCGCAGTTGCTTGACGGAACGCCCGTTCAGGTCGCCCAATGCGTAAATCCGTGCTTCTGCTGGCAGACAATCCAGGCAGCGCTGCAATTGACGTTGGATCTCCCTGTTATTTGCCAGATAAGGCAAGTGGGCGAATGCCGTCTGGACTGCCTGGCAATGGTCAGCATAGGAGGATTGAAAGATTTGCGCTTCCAATGAAGCGAAGAATATGCCTGGCATGACTTGTTGTAACGATTGCGAGGTGTCAAATTCCAACCACACGCTGTCAACAGCGCGCCGAAACGGGTCATTGGTTGGCGAATCGGCCCACTTCTTACCAAAGTAGCAAATATCACTCCACCTTTCATCGGCGCTAATCAGCCCGGTTACTTTCGGGTTTAGTATCCACGTTGGTTCCACGCAAACCAGGTAATCTACGGCAGCCCTGGGATTCCCTACGCGGCTCTCAAAAATCGTAAGGGGGACGGGCGGCAGCAGGCACGCAAACTGCCCTAAAGAAGCCGCCGCATCGGGCGCGATTAGATCTTCGGATAAGTGGCGGAATACCGCACTGAGAGGACCTTTCATTGTCTGTTACGCATCGGACTCAGGCGTCGCCTTAAAGACGCCAGAACTCTTTGAAACTTTTGGCGTTGGGCAACCGCTCCAGTTTGGTAATTGTCCAGAAACAAGTTCGTCGTGACGGCTTCAGCCGTCCAAACCGCTAAAGCGCTTACTACAAACCCCAATCGCCAGGTTATTTACGGACAGTTAATTAGAAGACGCCATGGTTGACCAGATGATGGGGATCGAGATGGGAACGTAAGGCTTGTAAACGGTCGTAATGGGGATCGTACAGGCGGCGCTTGGTGGATTCTGTCAAATCGTGCCAGCCATAGAGATAGGGACGCCCGCCTAGCTGCCGGCATACGCTCAACGTTTCGCGCAGCAGCGTTTGCACCTTTTCCAGCCCGGCCACATCCTGGGCGGGAATAATAGGATAAAATCCAACCAGAAATTTAATGGGGTTTGCGCCAAAGGATGACGCTTCAAAGGGCAGCCATCTATCCTCAGGGCGACGGACAGCCAATATAAGCAAACCATGGATGTAGGGCGCTAAATGGTTGCTGCGTAAGCGATCATCCAGGAAGCTTAAGAATGCCGGCAGTTGTTCCGGCTCCACAAAATAATCTACAGCCGGACAATAAGCGTCTGCAGACCAATTCTGCCGATAGGCATAGCCCAGGTTTGCCGGCGTCTGGCTGACTGGCACGCCCCTTCGCTGCAGCTCCGCGGCCAAAGGCGTCTCACGCCCCTGATCAAACCCATAACAGGCATAAAGCCCCTGCCCACTGATTTGATACGCCATAAACGCATCAGGACGCTCTCCCGCGCCAGCCAGCGCCTGGAGAGCGCCAGCCATCCCAAACAAGTCAGGATATTCTTCCTGATACCAGATGGTCGGCGGAAACCGGGGGACGGTGCGTAGAACAACCCTCTCCATCAATCCCACCTGGCCCAAACCAGCCAGGCTAAATTGAAACAGTTCCTGGTTTCTTTGCGGCGAACACCAGACAGCTTCCCCAGATGGCAAAATGAGCCGGACCTGCTCTACCTGCATCACTTGGGCGCCATGCGCGATGGAACGCGGGCCATAGCCGCCTACCGAAAGCGTCCCCCCAATGGTCGTGATGGGATTATCCGTCAGCACGGGAAAGCTCCGGCCAATCTGGTTAAGTTCCTTTTCTAAGTAGTGCCAGCGACTGCGCGTGGTAACCAGCACACGCTCCTCATCCAACATCTCGTAATCAACGTGGTCGGCTATATTGACCAGCAAAATTCCCCCTTCCGAAAGCGACTGGCCCTGGCAAGAGTGACCTGCGCCGCGAAAACGAACAGGGATGTTGGTGGATTGCGCTACTTGAAGCACATGAACCACATCTTCCTCACAACTGGCTCTCACAATCAGGCGGGGACGCCTGGACAAAATGCCGCCAAAATCGCGTTGATAGCCGCCCAAACCTTCATCGAAAGAACTGACCTCCCCACGGACGCCTCTTTGCAGCTCGCGCAGCAGCGCATCCTCCTTTAACCGCTTATACGATGGCGGAGACGCCGCCTGGAAATTACGCTGCGGCGTGGCAAGAATAGCCACATGACTAAACGACTGGGCGAATTTTTCGCTGGTGACCTCTTTCAGCCCGCAACGAGGATCTTGGAGAAAGACGCTGCTTTCGCTGAAACGCTCCACTACCAGAAAATGGTTATTTTCCCACAGGGCAATTGCCGGCAGCAGATACGGGCGCTCCTGTAACATCTGGGCATGGCAGCGCGTTACCCGGGCTTGTAATCCATAGTTCTGCGCCGCGCGCACTATTCCGCTGGCGCGCCTATGGTCGCCCACGTTGCCACAAGCGGCGCGCAATTCACCCAGCGAAACATCTTTGCCGTAATGCCGCAAAATATTAGCTAACGATGCTACGCCGCAATCGGCAGCATCCAATTGCAGCACCACAGGCGCAGCGGTAGAGGGGTTGAATGCCATTATCGGGGCGTCCTTCTGCCTTTGGTCTATGCCGGCATCAGCTCCCTATCCACTTCCAACTGCTGCGCCACCGACTCAATGCCGCGGCTGAACGAGTGGTCGGGGCGCGTGAGGGCGAACACCGTGGCGCTGGCATTTTGCGCCAGGTCAATGGACAGCGGCAGCAGCGCCGCCACCTGGCAGTTATACGCCTGCTCCACCTTGCGCTGCACGTCGGCAAAATCATATTCGGGCGGGACCTTATTGACGATCAGGTTCACTTCAGGCACGCGCAGGCGGCGAGCCACGTCTACCGTCACGCTCGTGCCCTGGAAATCCTGCTGGTCGGGGCGCAAAATGATCACCAGGCTGTCCGAAATGGCAATTGAGAGCAGCGTCTCTTCATTGAGGCCCGGATGCGTGTCAATCAACAGATAATCCAACGACAGCGCCGTGATCAAATCGCGGAAAGCGGCGTGCATGTCGCTGGCGTCGTACTTTTCACGCAGGATGCGGGCGATGTCGTTGGGGTCAATGCTGGAAGGCACCAGGTACACCACACCCCCTTTAGGCGCTTTGTACACTTCCACGGCGGCCTCTTCAATGGCGCAGTTGCCCCACAAGTAATCATTCAAGGTGTAGCGCACGGCAGCGTCCGCCAGGCCGAAAATGACGTGAATACCAGGGGATTGAATATCTGTGTCGAACACGCCGACGCGGTAGCCCCGGTTAGCCAGAACGGCAGCCAGATTGGCGGTGACGTTAGACTTGCCCGTACCGCCGCGGAATGAATGGGTGGAAATGATCTTGGTCATCGTTTTCTCCTTCGTAAATAGGTGGGCGATTTTCCAAAATCGCCCGCCCGATTATGGAAAATCGGGCTACAAGGGGGGATTACACTGGAGCAGTTTGGGAGACTGCTCCACTGCCTGATCAATCAGTCGCTGCCGGCAGACCTTTGATCTGAGAGCGTAGTTGGCGGGCGTTGGCTTCTAATCGCTTGAAGAAATCTGTTTCCACAATCGAATCTATCTGCTGCTGCCTGCGCTGCGAGTCAATCTCAATGCGCATCTCCGCCATTCTGGCTTTCAACTTCCGTTCGCGCTCCCACACTTTAGCCGCCATCTCGTTGAAAGCCTGCGCCAGTTGGTCAAATTCCTCGAACGACCGCACGTGGACTTCATCGGCGCGGCGGTCTTCGGCAATTTGCTGCACGCCTTGCAGCAGTTGCCGCACCGGTTTGTGAATGAGGCGAGAGAGCACAACCGCGAAAATGACGGCCACCGTGACCAGCGTGACCGTGATGACGATAGCCCGATTACGCATAGCAATGGCCGGCGCAATAACCGTTTCGCGCGGCAGGGAGATGCCCAGACTCCAGCCTGTTTCGGGGATAGGCGCGTAAACGAGCAGCGAACTGCCCCCGGCTTCATCGTAATAACCCAGCCCGCTCTCCCCACTCACCATATTTTGAATCAGGCGGCGATAGGCGTCGCTGCCCACGGTAAGCAGGCTGGCGTCTTCCTCTGTCCCTTTACTGGCGTCCACCTCCTGGTAAGCCGGATGGGCAATCACCTGCCCGTCCGGGTCAATCAGGAAACCGTAACCGCCGCCGTTCAGGATGTTGATACCCAGGGCAATCTGCTTGAGGGATTCAATGGTGATGTCGTGAGACATGATGCCCAAAAAGTCGCCGTTTTGGCTCAGGACGGGGACGGACATGGTCACCATCCAGCCGGCGCCGGCGTAGTCCACGTAGGGCGCGGTCCAGCGGGGTTCCAGAGTGGGGTTATTGGCGGGTTCGGCGACGGTGTAAAAAACGATCTGGCGCGGATCCCACTGGTCGGGGTAATGGTCGTTGCTGGCCCAGGGGTAAAGGCGCATCATGCCTGTGGGCGTGGTCAGGTAAATCCATTGCGTGTCCGGGCTGACGGATTTAATGCCGGCAAAAACCGTATCCAACGACTCGGTTTGTACAATTTGCTGCGCGGCCACACTGTCCGCCGCCAATGGCCCTGTCCAGTAAACATTGGACAAATCCGTACCCAGCGCCGCCTCCCCACCCTGCGCATTGTAATAGACGTCCAATCCCCAGATAGCCCGATCATCCTGCTGGTAGCGAGACAACTGCTGCGCCGCCAGCGCCGCGTCGGGCGCGCGCTGCAGCGCCTCAGCCGCCAGGTGCGCGGCGACCACCGTGCTGTGCATCACGTCCCCCAGCTTCAGGTTAATCTCCTCCGCTTTGGAAGCCGCCAGAAGCTGCAAGTTCTCCTCTGTCTGTCGCGTCAAAGCGTCCATGCTCTGCCGGATAAACAGGTAAGAAATCAGCACAATGGGCACGACTGAAACGGCAATAAATGCCAACAGCAGCGCCCGATAAATAGAACCCCGTACCCACTGCATTGGCTGTCGCATCGTTCCACTCCTCTATCACACGTAGGTTGGGCATCCTTGCCCGACTTTCATCGCTCAAACTAAAATCAACTGGTTATCAATGCTAATAGCCACCGCTTCCTGCTTCATGTCCCGCTTCAGCCCGGAGGCAAAGTCAATCACGGTGTCCAGATGGGATTCCAGGGCTTTGGCGGAGACAAAAGTGCGCACAATAGTCACCTGTTCCGTGACCAGACCGCTCTCCTCGCTGCGCCAGACGCCTTCAGCGTTGCTGCTGGTGGCCCCGCCAAAAATGCTGCCCAGAAAAGCCAGCGCCTGCTGCACCTGCTGCGTATTATCCGTTTGCTGGCTGACGTCCATGGTAGACGGCACAAAAATAGCCAGGGCGTGATTCAGCGACAGGCGGCGGTATACCTCTTGCAGCGCCTGGGCAAAAGCGGCTTGCAAGTCAGCCTCCCAGGGCGCAGTCAGGGTATCGTCGGCGGGAATGACCAGGTGAAAGCGCGGGTCTACGGCGGCGCTGCCGTTGTGGGCGCGGTTCAGGGCTAACACTTTCTTTTGCGTGGGCAGGGCGTAGGGCTGCAAGTTGTTCCAATAGCGGGCGCTTTCTTCCGCCCCATTCGCGTCGTCCGTGACCGTGATCAGGGTATGCGCCTGGCCCCGCAGCCGCAGCAGCCACTCATCGCTGGCGGCGGCGCGCCCCGTGTCGCAGATGACATACTCATACCGCTTAAGCAAATCAGCCAGGAGCATGTCCAACTGCACCTGAATGGGGTAATCGCGCTGCGGCAGCAGCCGCAGACGGTCAACGCCGCCAGCGCCAGAGACAGCGCAAGCCAGCCCATCGGCGCAGATGACGCCATCCTCTGGCAGGCTGGCAATCGGTTCAGCGCAACGGTCGCTTTCCAACTCATCCGCCGCTGCCCAGAAGAGGGTGCGCGGGGTGTGCGGGTCATCCGCGTTTTGCTGGGCAATGCGCGCCAGCGTGGCGGCAAAGGCGCTGGCGCCTGCGCCAGGGCGCGCGCCTTCTACTACCCATAATTTGCCTGCGCCTTGCTGGCTGGCGTGCTCGCAATCCTGCAACTTCTGGCTGAAGTGGCGGCTGATGGCGTGCGCCAGACTGGGCTGCTGCCGCACAAAGCGGAAGAAGTCGGCCACGTCCCACAACAGCAGGATCGTTTCTGCGCCAGCCGTATACGTGGCGTTGACGGGCGACTGGCTAAAGGCTTCCACCAACCCCACCCACTCACTACGACGCAGGTAGCCGTCTTTCTTGACCACCTTTTGCCCGCGCAGGCGCGTGCGCGCCAGCAATCCCGTTTGAATGACGCCAATCTGGGACAGCCGGTTGCCTTGCCAGGCCAGCACTTCATTGGGCATGAGCGTGCGGCGGGAACTCATTTGCCAAAGCTGCGTCAGAGCGGATGGTTCCAGGTTGGCGGTGAGGGGAGTCTGGCTGAGAAAGTTGTCGGGGGATTGGTCAAGGAAGGATTGGATAAGCGCCGGCATGTTGCGCACTGCCCGCCGCTTAAACTGAAAGCGGGTGGAAAAGACGCGCTTGCCATCTTGCAACTGCTCCACCAGACGCTCGGACTGCACCAGCCCGGTCACCACTTTGTCTAGTTCCAATGCCGGCAACCCCGTATAAGCCGCCATCTCAGAAATGGTCAGCCGCGGGCGCTGCGTCAGAGTGCGCAGCACCACCTGTTCGGTGGCAGACATGGAGAGCAGATCAATGGGCGATACCATGCAAACCTCAGCCGTAAGGCAACTTTAACCAAACAAAGAGTCCAGCAAGCCGCCGCTCGACCGCGCTGGCTTACTGCGACCAAAGGCTACGGCGAACCGGCTCTGTCCATCTGCGTGTTCCTGCACCAACCGGGCTGCCTGTACCATCTGCCCCAGAATATCTTCCAGTTCAGCCAGGGGAATTTTGGTGGCCCCCGCAATTTCGCCGGCTGTCAGGCGCGGGCGGCGAGTCAGACAGCGAATAACGTCTTGTTCCCGGTTGGACATAGATAGCAAATCAAGCGGCATCAAAAATGTCATATTTCACCTCTGGAAATGGCAAACAGGTAGACGTATTTCACACCTACCCTGATTATGGCGCAGGTTATGCCGTATGCCCTGATACGGCAATCACCTCCCATTTATGCTGCGCAGCAGGAACGGGGTATGACTTTAGGTATACAACAATTAACAGAAAACAGACAACGGAAAACAACCAACCAACACCTCCCCGCCTGTT
>CAYQYJ010000065.1:11164-12813 GCA_964421605.1 uncultured Ardenticatenaceae bacterium
CCACCAGGCGGTTGATCCAGGTCCAGGCAATGGCTTCAGCTTGCGACTTCACGGTGGGCACTTTGCGGTAAGCATTATGTAAATGGTTGCGCACCGTTTTTTCAGTGATCGCCAGGGATTCGGCAATTTCCTGGTGGGATTTGCCCTGCGCCAACAGCCGCAAAATAGCTACTTCGCGCTGGCTGAGGGTCTGGTTCAGGGCGGGAATCAGTTCCACCAGCATGGTCTGGATGGGAAGGCTGAGGGCGGTGTGCCCCTGAGCCAATAAGCGAATGGCGTCCATGACCACCGGCAGAGGCTCGTCTTTGAGCAGGTAGCCGCGCGCGCCGGCTGCCAGCAGGCTCCAGACGTACTGCCGGTCGCGGTAGACGGTAAATACAAGGAGCTGCGGGCGGTTGCCGCCGCCTTTGTCCGCGCGAAACGGGGGACGCAGCAATTGACGCGCAATCTGCACGCCGTTGAGACCAGGAAGGCGGGTATCCAGCAGGAGGACATCGGCCGGGACAGTCTGCGCCATTTGCAGGGCTTCTGGCCCATTGGTGGCTTCGCCCACCAGACGCATGTCGGGCTGCTGTGTGATTTCCTGAACGAGGCCACGACGCACAATGGCGTACTCGTCGGCGACGAGTACGCGGATAGGGGAAGTATAAGAGGCGACTTCTGTAGGCATAATGATTTCAGTGATAACAACAGGTTTTCCCCCGCAAGGGGGCGCCGATCTGCGCAAATGACCAGGAAGATTACAAAAGTCTCAAAGACTTTTGTAATCTGGTCTGCGTAAATCCTGGCTTAATTGTGGCTGATTGGGGCGTGGTTGGCTTGATGCCGCGCGGCTATTCTGGCTATGACTTTGGGTGGGGGGTAGTGTGCTGGCTGGGGGGGCGAAAGATTTTTCGCCCCTACTCCACTTCAACCAATCGGTTTTCCCAGGCCCAGGCCACCGCTTCGGAGCGGGTGCGCACGTTGGGCAGCTTGCGGTAGATGTTCATGACATGGTTTTTGACCGTCCCCACGGTAATGAACAGCGTCTCCGCAATCTCGTCATTGGTGTTGCCTTTAGCCATCAGGCGCAGCACTTCCAGTTCGCGCGTACTCAAATCATGCTCCGGGCGGCTGTGGCGATTGAGCAGCACTTTTTGCACGGGCAGGCTTAAAGCCGGCTCACCCCGCGCGATCTGGCGGATGCCCATGACGATGCGGTCGGGGGATTCGTCTTTGAGCAAATACCCTTTGGCCCCCGCGGCAAAGAGACTGTAGACGTATTCCGGTTCGCAGTAGGCGCTGAGGATCAGAATGCTGGGGGGCCACGGCTGCCCGGCCAGTTCTTCGCGGGAGAAGGTAATCTCGTTCAGGCGCTCTGATACCTGCGTCCCTTGCAAATCGGGCATGTTCACGTCTAGCACCAACACATCCGGCTTAAGCTGCTGCGCCAACTGCAGCGCTTCCGCGCCATTGGCGGCTTCGCCAACGACTTGAATATCAGCATACCGCTCTAACTCGCTGCGCACGCCAGAACGAACAACATGGTGGTCGTCTGCCAGCAGCACGCGAATGCGGCGCGGGGTGGAACGGGGAGAATTGGCAACCATATGGCTTCCTCCTACAAAATACGTAGGTTGGGCATCCTTGCCCGACCTCCTTCGAAAATA
>CAYQYJ010000066.1:0-9414 GCA_964421605.1 uncultured Ardenticatenaceae bacterium
CCGCAAACACGACCAGGATCATTTGCAGTCCACGCCTCATTAGATAATTGGTCATCTCTCTACCTCCAAACCGTATGTACTCTTGCAGTTGTGGCCATCAGGGCCAACAGCTTGTGGAGTTGTTGCAGCCACACTTGTTTAGCAGGGGGTCAAACTGGCAAACACGCCGATATATTGTAACCCTATCATGATTTTTGCCAAGCATTTTGGATACGCAGCGTCACGAGCAAGATGCAACAAAATTCGACAGGCAGGATTTTAACCTATCCCGTATGATCCTCCAAGATTTCGGTGAGCATGTTTCCGGGGAAAATAAAAAATGGCAGCGCCGGGGGCGGCGCTGCCATTCTATTTTAAGGCATCAAACCCTTGACTAAGGCTTAGTCACTCAGATCAATCTCGAAGATGTTGAACAGTTCAGAGTTCTGCGTCGGGTCCACGAAGAAGTTCAGAACTTCGGGACGGGCCGCGGCTACCTTCAGGCGCAAGAACAGCGGGATAACGGGCACGTTCTCGGAGAAGATGAGCTGCGCCTGCTTGTGCAACTGTTCGTACTCGGGCGTTCCGGGCAAAGAGGAGAGAGCAGCCTTGCAAGCAGTGTCGTAATCGGCGTTGCTCCAACCCGTGTTGTTCGAGCCACCCCAACCAGCCGGATAACCTTCTTCGGCGGGGCCAGGAATCTGATCGGTAATGTACAGGTCGCAGGACGGGTTCACACCGGTCAACCAGGCAAATTCGCCCAGGTCATACTTACGACCAAACAACGGGCCATCAGGACCATCGGCGAACCACTCACCCGCGGGCAGGTATTCCAGGTCAATCTGAACGCCACAGGAGGTCAGGTTTTCCTTGAAGATTTGGGTCAACTGCTGGCGCATTTCGTTACCAGCCGTGGTGCCCAGGGAGACAATGAAGTTCTCGCCGGTGGTCGGGTGGTTGCGCAGGCCGTCGCCATCACTGTCCACGAAGCCAGCCTCATCCAGCAATGCGTTGGCAGCTTCTACGTCATAGGGCCACTGCACGTTGTCCTGATTGAACAGGGGGTGAACGCTGGGGATGTAGCTGCTGATGACTTCGGAACGACCATACATGATGTTGTCCACCATGCTCTGGCGGTCGGTGCACATGGTGAAGGCCTGACGGACGCGAACGTCATCAAACCAGATAGTGCGCTCATCGTAGGGAGCGATGTTAAAGTCAATGTGCTCGAATACGGTACCAGTCTGGAAGTAGGGCACCAAAACGCCGGTGTTTTCTGCTTCAATCAAGAACGGGGCCTGAGTGGCGTCCATGCCATCCTGCGTGCCAATGTCACACTGGCCAGCCAGAAGCTGGGCAATGAGCTGATTGGTATCCGGGACGAACTTGTAGGTAACGCTATCCAGGTAGGGCAGTCCTTCAGAAGCGCGATAGTAGTTGGCGTTCTTGACCAGGCTGATGTGGTCGCCAGCTACCCATTCGGTCACCACGAAGGGGCCATCGCCCAGGGGCATACGGGAGCTTTCTTCTGCTTCCAGGAGTTCAGCAGCCGTGAAGCCTTCCCAGGCGTGACGGGGCAGAGGAGCCCACATGCTGATGTAGTATTGAGAGTCCTTGTAACCAGGCATACCACGCCATTCGACGCTCAGGTCACCGGTGGCGGTGTAGCTGGCGGTACGATCGCTCTGGTACTTACCACGCGGCGTGTCAGGGTCAGCAGCCAATTCAAAGCTGTAGACTGAGTCATCAGCGCTGACGGGGGTGCCATCGGACCAGACGCGCGGCTTGAAGGTGAACTGCACAACCATCTGCTCCAGTTCCACAGGATTGCCGTCAAAGGTCACTTCTTCGCCAGCAGCGTTGACAACGACAACACCTTCGCCCCAAGCCATGGGATTGACGTCTTTGTCAACAACCATGTCGCCAGGATTGACGGTGACGGTCTCGAAGAAAGCGTCGCCATCGGCCAGCGAAGGCAGCTTCTCCAGACCTTGCGCCTGGTAAGCGTATGAAAGCGTTGTGTAATCATTTTCATAGATGGCATGTAGCACGGCAGACGCGGCCAACATGCTGGTGCCATAGGGATACAGGGTGTCCGGTTCTTGGGCCATGCAGACGATCAAGTCTTTTGGCTTGACTTCTTCCGGAGCTTCGGTTGGGACGACTTCCACAACTTCTGTTTCGACGACCACGCGGGTTACTTCAACGGGTTCGCCTTCAACAATCACTTCTTCCGTGACCACCCGGGTGACTTCGACGGTTTCCGTGACAACCTCAGGCTGACAGGCAGCCAGAATAACGGCGCCGAGTACCAGGATAGCAGCAATGACCCACCATCGTTTTACCATTTTCATAGTTTGGGTTCCTCCTTCAGAACACATGTAACTTTAGTAAACATATCGAACATAGCAGTCAGGGTTTGTTGCCTGCTATCGCCAGGGGTAGAGTTATTGGCTCAAACCGTCCAGGCGATAATTGCGAATGTGTTATTGGGGGAGTGTTGTACAGCAACGTTTGTTGGATGAACACATTACACTTCAATACTATTGGAAATCGGTTGCCAAGACAAGACAAAAGGGTGGCAAAATAGGGTCATTATGGTGACATTTTGGTAACAGGGTTCTAAAGGCAGGGTGTTTTCGGGCTAAATATGGCGCGGAAAAGGGCAAATTGGTGACAGGACGCGGGCGCACAAAGTTGTGCGGGCGCACAAAGTTGTGCGGTTTATGTGGGGACTATGGGTAGAGCAGGTTCATACTGCCGTGGGCGTCGGCGGGGGCAGGGCTGGTGAGTTCTACCCACCATAGTTCGCTGGCGGCCCAATCTGCCGGCAGCACGCGATAATTCACGTTCAACGGGGGTGGGCCAGATTGTTGGGTGTACGGTTGCGGCCGGGCGGCGCTGTAGATGCTCAAGGATAAGGCATCGGGGGAGATGCCGCTCCAGTTAGCGCGGGCTATGAGAATGCCCGCATCCGTCAATTCCAACAGCGACACGTGACTGGCGGTGTCCGTCGCCAGCAAAAAACTATCCGTCATAGAGCCGCTGCTTCCCTTATCTGGATAGGAAAGGCGCAGCGAAACAGCCACAGGCAGGTCTTCGGTGTGCTGAATGACAATATCCCACGTCGGGCTTGCCAACAGCTCGGCGCCTGTCAGGGTATAAGCCAGTTCCAGAGGACTGCCGCCGCCAGCCTCAGCCACCACGTCCCCCGTCTGCGGGTTCACTAACTGCGCTTGCAGCGCCGCAGGACCAGGTTCATCCCAGGTCAGGGTGAGGTTAACTGGACCACCAGAAGCAGGCAGCAGGCTGTAACGGCGCTGACCAGCGAGCAGACGCAGGTCGTGATCCCAGGCTTGAAGTTGCTGCGCTTGCAGCGAAGGAGTGGGAGAGGGCGTTATGGTCGGCGTGGCAGAGGGAGTGGGCGTCAGCACAGGCAAGCGGGTGACGGTGGGTGAAGGGGTCAGGGTGGCGGTGGGGGTGGGCGTTTCGGGCATGATGGGGTTTCTGCCGGCATTCACCTCTGCCCCATCGTTCATCCCATCGCCATCGCTATCAACCTGTAGCGGATTGGAACGGTATTGGTTAACCTCAACCCCGTCTATCAGACCATCCCCATCTGTGTCCGGACGATTCGGGTCTGTGTTCCACTGCTGCTCTTCCTCATTTGTCAGGCCATCGCCATCATCATCGCCCAGCAGGCGCGCCTGTTCCGCGGTAGCCGTCGCGGCGACAGCGGTAGCGGCGGCGGCGGCAGTAGCCGTTGTCTGAGCGTCAACGGCCCACTGCGTGCCGACTATGGCAGTTTGTTGCGCCACAGCCTGAAGCGTCGCCGTCGCCGCCGCATCCCGCTCATTGACAAAGGAAAGCAGCGCCGCCACGGAGAGGCAAGCCGCCAGCACGACGACAGCCACCACGGCTGCTAACCACAAAGGCAGCGACCTGGCGCGGTTGACGCCTACAGAGGGCTGCGGACTGCCTGAAGGGGGAACAGCGAACAGGGGCGCAGGCGCAGCCACTGTCGCCAGAGATGCGACAACCCATTGCAACCGGCAAGGGCCAAGCTGGAGATAAGCGCCAGCAGTCCAGAGATAGGGCGTGTGCGGATTCAGGTGCTGCTCGTCCAGCAGTGTGCCATTGGTGCTGCCCAAATCGGTGACATACCAACCGGACGCCGTCCGTTCCAGGCGCACATGGGTGCGGGAGATACCATTGCCAGCCAGTACAATCTGGTTATGCTCCGCGCGGCCTATGGTCAAGGGGGATTGCGTCAGCGGAATCCTTTGCGCAGGCTGGTCAGCGCATTCGATGAGAAGCTGCTCGCGCGGCTCCGGGGCAGCCAGGGGTTCAGGCAGCAAGGTGAGAGGCAACTCTGGCGCCGGCAGGCTGGAAACGGACAATTGAGCCGACTGCACCAGGCTCAGGGTAGGTTCGGCGGTAGGGGCCACGACGGATAAGCCAGCCAGCCCTTTGGCTGCCTGGCGCAGCGCGGCAGCCATCTCGGCGCCCGTTTGAAAACGGGCGTGCGGATCGCGGGCAATCGCCGTGGTGATCAGATCGGCTACGGCTGCCGGCAGTTCTGGGCGCACCGTTTGCGGCGGCGGCGGCGTTTCGCGCAGATGTTTGATGACGGCGTCGGTGGGGGACTTGATTTGAAATGGCAGCCGCCCGGTAGCCATCTCGTACAGCATGACGCCTACGGCATAGAGATCAGAACGCCCGTCAACCGCTTCGCCCAAAATGTGCTCAGGCGACATGTAGGAGAGCGTGCCCATCAACGTGCCTGATTGCGTGCTAAAATCCCCTTCTAAAATCTTTGCCAGACCAAAATCCGTCACCATAGCCCGGATAGGCGGTTCGCCATCGCGGTCGGGGCGGGGCAGCGGCTGCAGCAGGACGTTATCCGGCTTGATGTCTCGATGTACCACGCCCTGGCGGTGCGCGTAATCCAGGGCGTCAGCCATCTGCGCCAGGACAGTCAACCCCTCGCTTAAATTTATCAACTGCCCCTGCGTTTGCGCCTGGCGCAGCGCCGCGCGCAGGCTCAGTCCAGGCACATACGCCATGACCAGATAGAGCAAATCCTGATAGTCGCCAAAATCGTAAACGCGCACAATGGAAGTGTGGTCCAGGCGCGCGGCGACCTGCGCCTCCTTCCAGAAGCGCTGGCGGAACTCCGGCTCGCGCCCCAGGTGCTCGTGCATCACCTTCAGGCTGACAAAGCGGGTCAGGTTGAGGTCATAGGCGTAATAGACTGCGCCCATCCCCCCCTGCCCCAACAGAGCGTCAATGCGATACCGGTCCAGTTGTCGTCCGACAAGATTGCTCATAATCACTATTTGCTTGCTGCAAAAGCAACCATTCAGTTAGTGCTTTTACCAGAGAGACCCTAAGGGTTTCTGAGCCCCATAGGAGTACGCTTAATCGTGCTGGGTGTCAACCTCGCCTGCGGCGGGGCTGACACCCATTTATATGGGCAATTTTGGGCGCAATTGCGCCCAAAATTGCCCACTGTAGCTACTTAGCCCGTTGCCCGAACCGGTCGCCGGCAACACAGGCTTCAACAAGCTCAGCCCAGGAGAGGGTCAATAGTTACTGCCCACTACCGTTAAATGGTATCTGCTTACAGCTAAGACGCAAAGGCTTGTCCCTTCGGCAAACTCAGAGCTTGTCCCGAACTTGTTGCAGCGGCGGGCTCTGCGCATTATCGAAGGGACGCCAAAATTTGCTGTTTTTCTGCGCTCTTTGTGTCTTTGACCAGACAAAGGCAGCAGTTAGCGCCTGCCGCCCATTCACCTTTTTAGACGTTTTCAGTGGGCGGTTTGTTCCCGCAACGGCAGCGGAAGACGAAAAAGGGCTGGGATGCCTCAGGCAGCCAGCCCTGTGTTGCGGTTGTTGCGGATGCGTTGTGGGGTCAGGGTTCCTGGATACGCACGCTGCCAGAGCCCTGTTCGATAAACAGAGTAACCTGGTTGGCGTTGTCGCCGTACCCGTCTGTTTCCCAAACCTGGACGTCGCTGTCGCTGGTCTGATCCAGGCGGCTGTCAGCGCTAAAGCTGCCGCTGCCGCTGTCCAGTTCAATGCGGGCTTCCATGGCTGCCGGCAAATAAATGGTCACCGCTCCAGAGCCGCTGTTCAGGTCAATTTCGTGCCGTCCGGCAGCCGGCAGGGTCAGATTGATGCTGCCTGAGCCAAAATCATAACCAGCGTCGTAATTGCCGGCAGGCATGACCACCGTCATCGAACCTGAACCGCCATCCACTTCCAGGTTTGTCAACTGCAACTCGCTTAAATCCAGGTCTACGGAGCCTGAGCCAACGTCCAGACGCAGATCCATCTCTACATCCGGGCTTAAGCCTAAATCCCAGCGCGTCAGGTCGCCCCAGGTGAACCAGGTGGCCGGGTTTAAGAAAAACCCGCCACTGTCTTGCGTTCCCAGGCGTATGGTGGCGCGATCGCCAGAGGCGTCTGTTTCAAAAATGAGTTCATTGCCGTAGGAGACTTCGCCTTCGATCAGGTTGCTGCTGTCGTTCAGGGCGTACAGGTCTGCGCCGGGCGCGCCAAAGTCAATCGTCACGGACGCCTGCGTGACATCAGCGGCGTATGCAACCGGTTCGCGCTGGACGGTAGAGGTAGCCGGTTGGAAACCAAAGCGGCTGAAGACGGTTTCGCTGTCGCTGAACAGCACATAGCCAAAGATGGCTACGGTCAACAGGGCCACAATTAAACTCAAGAATGAGCCAAAGGGGCGGGGAGCCTGGCGGACGATGATGTTGATGCCGGCAAATATCAACAACAAGGGCCACAATTGCAGCGCCGCTACCCAGTTTAGCTCCGACACCAGGCCCAGATTTTGCAGCAAGAAGTAAACGCCAATGCTGATCAGCAAAATAGGGCCAAACCAGGAAGGCGAATGCCGCCTGACGTAAACACGTTCTACGCTCTTTTGTTCTTCTTTCAACTCTGACATCTTTCTACTCCTTCAAGCATGTAGGATAAATGATTTGCCCATCCGCGCAGAGCAGCCGTCTGCGCCTTTGATTTTTGTTCGTTATTGTTAACTCAGGATGGTTTCACTGGCTGAGAGGCTGCCGCTTGCCGGCAAGTAGCCTTCATGTGTATTATCATATACGCAGCCAGCCGCCAATCGTCGCGCAAATGGCGTAAAGATATAGCCGCCTTTGCCACTCCGGCCAAATAATTGAGGTAAGGCGGAAACGAGGTCAATTCGATGCGTATCAACTCTACCAGAAGTCAGAAGGAACATCTTTCATACTCCTTGTTTCTCGGAGCGCTAATAGTTATTCCGGCCATTTTTGCAATCATTCTAAACGTCAAATATCCAGATACGTGGGGAACTGTCAGTTTACTGATAATTTGCGTAATGGGCTGGACTTCTATTCTCGTTACCCTCATCCAACGTAAAGCGCGGAAGAAAGATATTTTGTTAGAATTACGGATTTCCCCTTTCAACTGGACCGGCAGGGTGTTTTGGTTAAATACAGTTCTGTTTGCAGCAGTGGGTCTTTTGAACCTTTTGGACATGAACGCCAGCATCAGGCAGTTGGTTATTGGACTGTTTCAGTTGACTACTAGCATGCTTTGGTTAATGACTGCTACAAGCAAAGTAAGAGTATCTTCCAAAGGCATCTCAGGTATTAATCTCTGGCCTATAAAATGGTCGCAAATCGAACAGTGTGCATGGCATAGTAAGGTAAACAATCTTCATACTATTCTTTTATGGCTGCGAGTGCCTGTGTTCAAACGCACAAAAGTCACTTTCTTTGTAGACGAAGAAAAGAAAGAAGCATTCGATGCGTTACTGTCTCAATATCTGCAACAGCCTGTCGCCGCACCATGAAAATGGAACGCTGGTGACATAGAAAGGCGCTACAGCGTTTGGCCCGATGATTGACAGTGGCGATATATGGCTTCCAATTCGTCTACATGGCTGGCAATCGTGCGTACGGGGGCAATGTTCAGGCTGAGCTGCATGAGTTTCTCAGGAGCGCCCCATAGCTCCAGCAGGGCGGCACGCAGGGCAGCGCTGTCGCCGGGGGGGAAGAGCAGTCCGTCAACGCCTGGGCGCACTCGTTCAGCCAGCGCGCCCAAATCAGAAGCCAGCACGGGGATGCCGGCAGCGAACGCCTCCTGAATCACCAACGCCGCCGTTTCGTACCAGAGCGAAGGAACAACCAGCACATCCAGATGCACCAGTTCCTGCCACAGCCGCTGCCGATCAATCTGCCCGCCAAAACGAATGCCTTTATGCCGCGCCATTTCCTGTACCTTACGCGCATAGTCAGGAAAGGCGCTTAAATCGCCAAAAATGGAGAGGGTGACGCTTTCTGCCGGCATTCCGTTCACCGCCTCCACCAGCACGTGTACCCCCTTTTGCCAGGCGATCCCCCCTACATAGCCAACGTGCAGACCGCTTGTAACCGGGCGGGTGCGCGGCGGCATGCGCTCTGGCAAGGCAATACCGTGGGGGATCACTTGCAGGAGAGATGCCGGCAGCCCCCACCCCCTATACAGGTCACGCACAAACCGCGTGGGGGCGATTAAGCGACGAGCGCCCTGCAACACGGCGCGCAGCCGCGCCGCCCGCAACGCCAGCAGCGGCGCCAGCGCCGGCGACAAGGGCCACAGGGCATCCTGCCCGGCGCGCGCCAAAGCGCAGCGGGCGCAGTTAAGCCATAAGCGGGGTCCCGCGCAAATTGCCTGACTGTAGTTGGTTACCAGTTGGGCATTGGCGCACACCCACCAGAAATCGTGCAGCGTCACCAGATAAGGGACGCCTTGCTGGCGCAGCAGAGAAATGAGATCGGCAGGTAGACCCATTAAGTGCTGCACATGTACCACGTCGGGGCGGCTCTCTTGTAAAACCTGGGTCAGGGCAGCCGTTAACGTCTGGTCGCCAAAAGTAGCCATAAAGCGGCGGGTGGGGGTCACGGGGCGGGAAACAGCCGCCCATACCTTCACCCCACTCTCCTCGCGCCACCCTTCCAGGCAGGCTTCTTCCCCATCGCGCCGGAAAAAGACGGAGACATCGTGACCGCGCGCCGCTAACTGCGCCGCTAACTGCTGCGTATATAACTCGGTTCCGCCTAGATAGTCCGGCGGGTATTGGTGGACGAGGTGCAGAATGCGCATAGGCGGGAATCAGGTGGCAGGCATCGCGCTTCAGAAGAGGAAAAATAGTTAATTGGTGAATTCGTGAATGGGTGAATGGTTAATGTAGGTTGTCAGCCATGCCCTCGCTTAAGCGTTTAGCCATGATTGATTATTTTTGCTGCACGACTTGTTGATATAATGTTTCTACCTGTGGCAGGATACGGTCCCAGGTATGGTGGGTATACACTTTGGTTTGTCCTTGCCGGCCCATATGCGCAGCCAAGTCGGGGTCGTGCAGCAGACGGGCAATGGCGGCAGCCA
>CAYQYJ010000066.1:9514-12747 GCA_964421605.1 uncultured Ardenticatenaceae bacterium
CCCATATGCGCAGCCAAGTCGGGGTCGTGCAGCAGACGGGCAATGGCGGCAGCCAGGGCGGGAGCGTCGCCAAAGGGGACCAGCAGCCCATCCTGTAGCGGCGTGATTACCCCTTCTTTCACGCCCCAGGCTTCTGCGCCAATGACTGGTTTGCCATACAGCCACGCTTCCAGGTAGACAATACCAAACGAGTCCACGCGAGAAGGCATGACGAATATATCACAAGCAGCCAATAAATCCCGCCGCACAGCGTCGTCAACTGCTCCCAAAACAAGCAGGCGGGCGCGGTCGGCGGCAGGCAGTTGCTCCAGATAACGCTGAAAGGGGGCTGTGATGCTGCCCGTCAGAGCCAGAACGACCTGCGCCCCCTGCCGCCACAGCATCCGTACCGCTTCTACCGTTTGCACCGTCCCTTTGTCCACCGACATAGTAGACAGAGATAACAGCAGCGGCTGTTTGACGCCATGCTGCCAGCGCCACCGTTCGCCGTCGCCGCCCAACACATCTGCCGGATTGACGCCTGTGCCCAGGACGGGCAGACGCGCCCACGGAATGCCCTGAGTGGCGTAAAACCGCTGTTCGGCGGCGGTCATCATGACGGCTGCCTGACTGGCGCGCACCAGGGCTACCTGGTGACGCATGGTGTAAAACTGGCTGATGGCGTCCTGCCCCGGCTGCGCGCCCGCGCCCAGGTGGGTGAACGGGTGCACAATAAAAGGAATGCGGCGGCGGCGGGCGAACTGCCAGGCGGCTTCCAGGAAGGTTTCGTAGCAGATGTTGACGCCCACGACCAGATCGAATGGCTCGACAGCGGCAGCAAGCCAGGGGCGTAATGCCGGCACATACGGCGTCCCTCGTGCTGCTCTATGCGAAATGGATGCCGGCACGGGCAGCCGCGACAGCAGCCACAAAAGGCGACGCACGGCGTGGTAGCTGGCAGGCATCAGCGGCAGGTGACGCACAGGCAAGCGCACAATGCGCACCCCACCATGAATTTCCTCCGCCTGCGGTATGCGCGGCAACCCCGGCTGCCAGAATAGTTCAAACGGCAGCGCATCCGTCGTCAACACAGTCACCTCATGCCCTGCCGCCGCCTGCCACTGCGCTATCGCTTGCAGATGACGTTCCGCGCCGCCATGAGCGGGATAATAACGGGGGATCAGGTTCAGGATGCGCATGAGAACGGGCAACAGTAAAAAGTTAACAGTTAACAGCTAACAGTTAACATAAAACGGGAAGCAGGGAGGTTTAGGGGTCATGGGGACGGTGGATAAACAGTTTGTTGTAGCCGGCGGAGAGCGGGCGGGGGTCGGGGTTTTGACCGTTGGTGACTTGGGCAGGGGAAGCGGCGTAGGCGTAGGTAAAGGTCAGGTCGTTCCAGCCGATTTCCACCCAGACGGCAGGAATGACAGCCTGAATAGAGGTGGGCTGGCAGTCAGACCAGGCAACACTAGTCAAAGGGTGGCCATTAAAGGTCACAGCCAATGTTTGCGTCCTGTCTGGGTCGCATAAGGGAAAGGCTTCTACCTCCAGTTGGTGATCAACCTGCGCCGTGGCCACCCAGCGCGCCTGGGAGACAGCGCTGCTTGCCCAGACGCCCCAAGACTCGCCGGCTGACCAACCGCTGTCCAGCAGCAAATTGGTGTACGGCGCAGGCGAGGTAGATAGCGACAGGACGCAAACAGGGTAGTTCCAGGGAGAAGGCGCGGGCGACGGCGGAAAACAATCCACCAGGGTAAATGCCGGGTTAGCTGCCGCTTGAGCCAGCCAATTCTCCTCACTCTGCACATGGAGTAGCAGGTAGCGCACGCGGTAGGCGCGCAGCAGCGGCGCCAACTCGACGCTTTGGAAGGGGTGGGGATGGGCAAAAAACCACTCTATCAGGTAGGCGGTGTGCGGCGGCCAGATGCTGCTGGCGCCAGACACGGTAGGATGTCCATAATAGCCAGTAGCCCACAGCGTTTCGCCGCGAATAGCCAGGTTGAGCACGCCGGGCAGCGCCGGATACAAGTCAATGATGCCGGCATCTCCTAAATCCTGGGCGCGCAGCCAGTCAAAAACAGCATGAGTGGGCGGCGGGTAAGGCAGCGGATGAGCTACAAAGGAAAGCGTCTCCCACAGAACCAGCCCACTCAGACCCCATTGCAGCCAACGACGGCGCACCTGCTGCAAGGTTATTGCCGCCAGGGGAAAGACGCCCAACGCAGCCACAAACAGATAGCGAGCCGCCACACGCGCGCCTTCCCAATACGGAACAAAAGGCGCCAACCACAGCCAGGGCAGCGGCACGGCGTTAGCCAGCGGCGGCGGCGGCAATTCCGCGGCGAAGAGCGCAGGCTTTAAGCTGCGCCCCACCTGCCACAATGCCTGGTTAAGCGGCTGCAGCCAGGAGACCTGCACCGATTGGCCGTCCCACTTCAGCGTGGGGCCCAACCCCAAGAATATACCTGTGAGCAGCAGCAGCGCCAGCGGTCGCCAGGCGGGACGACGCCAGGCGGCCGGCAGCGCTGCTAACGCCAGCAGCGTTGCCATCAGTCCAAAATTACCTGTGCCTGAGGGATCAATCGGCCCATGGTAGAGGCGACGCGCGATGGTCTGCAACTGCGGGTGGTAGACGAAAGGAATAGGCAAGGCGTTCAGGTTGGCGCCCATATCGTTGATGTGGCTCAAGCTGTAAGAGGCGGCTGTGTCCACGCCGCCGCCGCGCCAGAAGAAGAGGATGGCAGGGGCGCTAAACAGCAGGGCGGCGGTTGCGGGCAGAAGCAATTGCCGCGCGACAACGCGCCAGCCAGGGCGCTGCTGCCAGGCGCTGCCGCCCACCCACCCCAAGAGGAGCAAGCCCCCTATCCAGGCAAAATAAAAGGAGTTGCTAATGGCGTAAGCCCAAAAGCCGCCTGCCAGCAGCAGCCAGCGCGACGCTGTTCGCGGCGGAGAGGTCTGGGCTTTGTGTAAGCTCCATAATAGCCAGGGCAGAGCAGCCGTACCCAGCGCCAGGTTGAGGTGTCCCATGATGCGCAGCCAGCGAAAGCCCCAAAAAGTATAGAGCAGAGCGGCAACGATGGCAGGCAGGAGGGCGGCGAGGCGGCGGGTGAAGAGAAATGCGCCAATATACGCCCCCCCCAGCGACGCCAACGTGACCACATTGAAGGCAAAGGCGGCCCCGCCCAAGAGTTGAAAGGGCAGCAAGGTGAGGAACATGCCTGGCCCATAACCAAAGGCAGCCAACCGCCAGC
>CAYQYJ010000067.1:0-1234 GCA_964421605.1 uncultured Ardenticatenaceae bacterium
GCTGTCCGGTTCGATAACCAGCGTGTCCAGGTTCATGGTCACGGATTGGCGATGCCAGCGGTTTTCCGTATCGGGGCGGTCGCCCGTGTGGTAGTAGTAGGTGGCGGTGATGGTCTCGCCGGGCAGAGTGAAGTCGTAGTCAATAGTACCATCCCGTTCAATCTGGATGTGGGCGGATGCCGGCACATAAGGCAGCCCGGCGCCCGCATCGCGGCGGTAGCCGTTGTAAAAGCGGTTGTCAAAATCTGGGGGCAGCGGATCGCGGGCCGGGTCAGTGACAGGCCATTCGGGCGGCAGATCGTTGGGGTCATCGGTAATCGTGCCCGCTTCCGCTTCGCGCAGGCTATCCACGCGGGGTTCCCAACCAAACAACGCCTTCTGATCGCTGCCGCCCACGATACGGGCGAGACGGAGCGTTCCATCCACCAGAAGGCGACAAAGTCCGGTTACGGCGGCAAAGCCCAACACGATCAGGTCGCCTTCAGGTTTGTAGGGGGCCAGATCATGCTCATAGCGCAGGGTACTGCTATCGTTCCACTCGGTCAGGGCGCTGGTTTCCTCCACCTGAACGCGATCGTAGTAAACGGGGCGGGTATCGCCTGGGTTATCCGGGTCGAAGGCGATGGGTAAAATGACCTGCATCTCTGTCGCCGCCAGGTCAGCGGGCCAGGTTCCGGAGGTATGGCGGCGCACCAGGCTGTCTGTCAGGTCGCGGTCAATAACGCACAACGTCTGTCCCCCGGCTTCCAGGCGGGCGTTTTCGATGCGGGCGGGCGGCGGGGTGGCATCTGTCTTGACGTAGAAGCTAAAGCGAAATGTGCGGTCAGCCAGCGGTTCGGTGAAGGTCACCGCCTGCGCGACCTGTCCAGCAATGTTGCTGCCAGTCAGGAACAGCGCTATGCCGCCTCCCTGCCCCTGGGCCAATGCCCGCGCGGCTGTCACGTTCGTCGCAATCCAGCCATCAGGCAGGTTGGGGTCGTTGTCAGGCTCAAAATCCTCATCCTGTTCAAAATCGCTGTTGAGGAGGGGGTTTGCCGGCACGTCCTGCATCAACACAGGCAAAAAGTCAGCCGCCGGCGTCAACGCGCCGCCGCCGTCAATGTCGTAAGTGCGCTTCAAGATCACGGTTCCCGTGCGCTGCGTGACGCCGCCGCTTTTGCGAAAGCCGATCATAAAAAAGCCCTGGAAGCCTGTTTCGGTGGGAAAAATCGTTTCCATGTACTTTAGGCGGGTT
>CAYQYJ010000067.1:1334-12650 GCA_964421605.1 uncultured Ardenticatenaceae bacterium
GGCGGGTTGCCAACCCGCCCCTACGGGTTCAAATGAATGGGGCTGCCTGTCGCCGCCAGCTTCGCCGAAGCTTCAATAGTGACGTTTGTCCCCTTAATCGTAATGTCTCCTGACGATTCAATGGTGACGCCGTCGGCGTTCATAATGATTTTGCTGCCGCCAGCATCTTCGATAGTGATTTGCTCCGCGCCGCCCGTATCATCAAAAATCAGCTTGTGCCCGGAGACGGTCTGCAACATGCGAATGTTGGGGTCGGTTTCCGGCGGTTTGTTTTCGCCGCTCCAGAGGTAGCCCAAAATGTAGGGGCGGCGGATGTCGTCCAGTTCAAAGGCGACGAGCGCTTCGTCGCCCACCTCTGGTTGGAAAAAGAACCCCAGTTCGGGGCCAGCCAGGGGCGCGGCGACGCGGGCCCAATCGCTTTCGTTGCTGTCGGACATCCAGGGGAAGCTGACCTTGATGCGGCCCAGCCCTTCGGGGTCTTCTACGTCAGTGACCAGGCCAATGACGACGCCGCGCATGCGCTGGGTCATGGCAGCACCTCCATGCGGGCGGAGAAGTCGGTGGTGTAGCCGCTGCTGCCCATCTTGTGCGTCGTTTCGGTGATGACGTAGCGACCATCATAGCGCAGCCCCATGCCGTTGATGACCACCGTTTTGCCGGCGCGTAAATCCGGCAGCCCCACCGTGGAGCCGCTGCCCGTCACCAGGCTCTTAAGCAGATTCTCCAAAATGCCGCGCGCCTCCTGGTTGGCTTCCTCCTGCGAAGAGATGGGATGATCAATGTCCGTTTCATACGTCTCTGCCAGCGACGAGTCAATGTTAGAAAGCAACTGCTGGTCGGGCATGTCCGGCCCCAGGTCGCTCCAGGTGGCCTCGCCCGTAATCACGCGGTCATTGCCAGACGCCGCCGGATTCCAGCCGCGCACGACCACTTTGCCCACCTGCCCCCGCACCTTCAAGGTAGGCGAAAACTGAATCAGCGACTTGCCCCAGGTCAGCTCATACGTCGTCTGGCTGGTGGGCGTGCGCCCAAAGAACAGTTCTGGTTCGTCCCCCTCTTCGGGAATGGTGACGTAAATGTCATACCCCAGCCGTCGCGCTCGCCGCATCAGAAACAAAACCGGGGGTTCGTTTTTCATCAGCAGATGCTCGTGGCGCGTTTCTTCGCTGGTCTGACCAGGGGGAATAGAAATAGTTATGTCAAGCTCTCCGGCGATTTCTTCGGCAATCTCGCTGTCCGTTTTGTTCTCGAACACACGCACGTCCGCCGCCGTTTGCAGCGTATACAGCAGGCTCAGGGCACGCACTTTCAAGGTCGGCGTGCCGCTGGAGGGAAAGCTGGGCGAGAGGGAAACGACCTGCCCGGTCATCATTAAGCGCGGCTCATTTGGCCCGTAGTATCCCATGCGCAGTTCTACTTTTGCCCCAGGTTCAAAATTGGGGACGGAGGAGCCATCTTCCAGCGTGAGCAGGCTGCCGCTTTCGTCATACGGGCTGCTGTATTTGGGGCGCAGGTTCACCGGGTCCCAATCGTGCAAGGTGATCTCAAAGGAATCCAGCCGATCCAGCGTCTCGCGGTAGCTAACATCCAGCACGTCACGCACGACGGCGCGGCTCAAGTTCTGCCCGCGCAGTTTGATCTCGAAATGGGGAGCGTAGAAATTCTGGTTCTCGTAGATCGGCGTTGTCATCGCGTTTTCGGGTGAGAAACGGGGTTTTTTGAAAAAAACCCGTTTCTAAGTAGTCAATGGCGGCAGTTCCAACGCCATGCCAGGGGTGAGCTGGCGCGGGTTGAGGATATGGTTGTGGTCGGCAATGAGCCGCCAGCGGGCCGGGTTTTCATACGCCTCATAAGCAATTTGCGGCAGGGTTTCGCCTTCGCGCACCACGTGGACGCGGGTGTGGTCGGCGGATTGTAGATTGAGTTCCTGCAACTGCTCCGCCAACGTTTTGTATTGGCGCAGGGAAAGGGTAACGGTGGCGCGCAAGGGCACGCCGTCGCTGTTGAACAAAGTAAACTGCCGCTGCACATTGTCAATCACGCAGTCGAAGACGTGGCTGGCGCTGGTATCCCAGCCGGAAGCGGTATTGGGAAACTCGCTGCCCCAGGTCAGGCGGTAAATGGCTGGGGCGTGTAGTTGTTTATCAATCTTGATAAAGCGGTAAAAGGGATCGGTCAGGGTCGTGACGGCAGTGGCGGTTGCGCCTGTGCCGTCTTCGGTCGTATCAAAGAACAGCTCCAGCGACATCTTCTCGCTGTCGCCGCGCACAAACTGGATGATGGGGCTGTCCAGGCCAGGGATGCCGATCTCGGCAAACTGGGAGCCTTTAGCCAGGGTGTATTGGGTGGGGTTGAACTGGACTTCAATGGGTTCTCCCTGCGGATTCTTGTCAAAGTCCAGTTTCTGAAAGGTCATTTTGCCCATGGCGTCCTCAATCTGTTTCCGTCGTGGAGGGCCCAATGCGCGTGTCGTGGTCCCGCTCTTTTTGCAGCCTGTTTTCCATTTCCAGCCGTTGCAGCACCGCTTCAATAATCTGCGACAACACATCCGGCGTCAGCATCGCGCGGGCATCGGTGGCGTGGATATTGCTGGTTACTTCGTTAATGCGTACGTCCATGTTTTTTGCCACGAATTACACAAATTCGACGAATTTCTACCTTCTACTTTCTTCCTTCTACCTTCTACTTTCTGCCTTCTAAAATATCGCGCCGATAGCGCTATCCACCAGGGCGCCAGGCGAAACAATCAGTTCCAGCTTCTCATGGGCAATTTCCAGGCTTTCGATGCTGAGTTCGCTGGCTTTGGCGTTAAAGCGGGGACCTGTCCATTTGACCGGCAGGCCGCGGGAGAAAGCCCAGATTTTAATGGGTATTTTCAGGTCGTTTTGCAGGATGATCAGGCCGTCGCGCCGTTTGCCTTTGCCTTCAACGAAATCTTGATGCCAGAGCCACAAGTCTTCGCTGAAACCCACGCCGCGGGTGAGGGTGACGTTGCTGTAGCTGAAGCGTCCAGGGAAGCGATGCACGCGGTCGTTGACGCCGCCTTCCAGGTAGTCCACCACTTCCAGGGTGGATTCGAGGCCCGTGCATTCAGAGAAGCCGCCCAACACCAGCCCGGCGACACTGGCCAATGTGCTGAAGGTGCTGCTGGTGTCCAGCAGGGTGATCAGGAAGTTAAATGCCGGCAGCGGATCCAAACGCGGCAAAGCCATACGATGCTCCTTTGAAAGCAGTGATCAGTGATGAGTGGCCAGTGGTCAGAAAATTCGCGCCATTCGTGGCAATGTTCCTTAGACTACAAAAGTCTCCAAGACTTTTGTAGTCTGCTCATATGTTTCACTCGGTCACTTCCACCGCTTCCACGGTGCGGCCCAGGCGGAAGATGATGAACTCAAAAGGAATAGCGGGGGCCACGGCGATTTCAGCCACGATCTGCCCGGCATCCACCACCGCCGGTGGGTTGTTGTCGGCGTCGCATTTGACGCGATAGGCAGCGTCGGGCGTTTTGCCGGCAAGCGCCCCGCGCCGCCACAACAGATTCAGAAAACTATTCAGGCTGTAGGTCAACGACTGCCGCAGCACCTGATTGTTCGGTTCAAACACGGCCCATTGATGATATTCTTCAATCGCCTCCTCGATCATCAACACCAGCCGGCGCACATTCAGGTAGCGCCATTCGGCGTCGCTGCTGAGGGTGCGCGCGCCATAGACGCGCAAGCCGCGCCCAGGCAAGGCGCGAATGCAGTTGATACCCTGCGGATTGAGGAGGCCCTGCGCGGCGGCGTTGACCTCGTGCGTCAGCGCCTTCACGTTATGCAGCACGTCGTTGGCTGGGGCGCGATGCACCCCTTGCGTCAGGTCGGTGCGGGCAATCAGTCCCAACACGTGGCCCGATGGCGGCACATCCCGCACCACGCCGCCGCTGCCCTGCTCGCTGACGCGCAGCCAGGGGTAGTACAGGGCGGCAAACGGCGTGTCAAAACGGGCGCGCCAGGTCTGAATTTCTTCCAGCCCTAACATAGACGCAGGCGGGTCGAGCACAACCACGCGATAGAGACCCTGCTGCCCCTGCAAGATCATGGCGGACTGCACCTCGTAAACCTCATCCGGACTGAACGCGGGCGGCAACGAGACAGGCGTAAGGAAGAAATGGGCAGGTTCCAGAGGCAAAATGGTGGTGGCTTGAGCCGTTACTTCCAGGTCATAGTAACCAGTGCGGGTGAGCAGGAGAGAGACCTGCCCCACAGGCAAGCCGGTGAGTTGGAATTTTCCTTCATCGTCGCTATGCGAAACGGGCAACGCCTGCCCCAGAGCAATCACTTCCACGCCAGCCACGGGTGTACCGTCCGCCTCCGTCACCAGGCCGTGCAGCCGTCCGGCAGGCGGGGGAGCAATAACCTCGCAAGAAGGAGCGGGCGACTGGGCGCGGGCGTTTTGCGGCAGTTCCTGCGGCGGCAGCACCAGGTCGGGCGCCGCCAGCAGACTCACTTCGTCCACGCTCGCCAGCGCCGCCAGACCCGTGAGGAAATGCGTTTTACTGACGCTGGACAGGCCGTCGCTGCCGGCAAGCAGCGGCGTCTGCTCACTTTCTACGGGCCAACGGGCGGGATCGAGCAGGTCGCCAGCATCCGGGTGCAGCAGCAGATCCGCGTCAACCAACCTGCTGTTGGCGCGGATCAGACTCACCAGATAGCGGGGATGATCGGCGCACAGCGCCAGGTTGTCGTGTCGTTCCACAAGCTGTCCGTCAAAATACACCAGCAAGGTGAACTCCACGCTTTGCAGCAGAATATCCGCAGCGCCAGGGGTGAGGGTAAAGCCCGTGAGGGGCGCATTCCAGGTAAGCTGGCGGAGCAAGGGATCGCGGGCTGTCACCTGGCGATAAGCGGTGAGACCGTTCTGGCTTAGCTGTACCACGGCGCCCACGTCAAAGCCGACAAGCGTCTGGACAAAGCTGCTCCAACCATCGAGCGGCTGCGGTACGGCGGGATCGGTGCGCGTGCTGCCGCCTGCCGCCTGCGGCAGTCCGCTGCTGTTTTGCCAGGAAACGGACAACCGGTTCCCCCAGGCGCCGGGGCTGTCGTAACGGATAGGGCGACCAGCGGCGTCTACGCGCGGGCTTTCGGTGACCGGGTCGGTGAGTTCGCCGTGGCTGGCCCACAGGCGCAGCGCCGGCTGACCACCCGCGTTGTCCAGGATGATTTCGGCAGCGCGGGCGGGCTTATTGGCCGGCGCGGCGTCGGGATCGGCTATGCGTACCACATAGCAGGCGGCGCCGCCGTTGTCGAAGAAGCCGCGCAGCGCTTCGGGCAGAAAGGCAAAGGGCAGCGGGTCGCCAAAAATGGTCGTGAACTGCCGCCAACTGGCAACCTTGACCGGGATCAACAGAGGACCACGCTCGGTGTAGCCGAGAATGCCGGCAATATCCGTCCGCAGCGGCCCAATCGCGGGACGCCCCTTATCTACCTGCTGAAAATACACACCTGGCGTCGCGTACATACGCTATCCTTTCACCACTCGCCGCCCACCTACACCAACTCCAACCCTTCGTGTACAATTTCTAGCGACTCAATCGCTATCTCATTGGCGGTGGCTTTCAGCGCTGGCCCTTCCCACTTGATGATCCAGCCCTCGCTGAAGTTCCAGCGCAGCACCTCGTTGCGCGCTTCATCCAGCAACACAATGGAGCCAGAGCGGCGCTCGGTGAGGCCATCAATGGTGGTTTTGCGCCACTGCCACAGCTCTTTGTCCTGGGTAAAGCCCCGCTTCAAGGTGATGTTGCTATATTTGCGCAGGCCCGGCAGCTTGCGCACCGTAGCCGTCTCATTGCCATCACGATAATCAATCGCATCTTGTTCGGTAGTCAGCCCGCCGACTTCGGTGAAACCCGCGCGCGTGACGCCATCAATTTCCACCAGAAAGTTATATTGGGCGTAGGGATCAACGCGACCAGTAGCCATTTGCACGCTCCTTCAACAAATAATCAACAGTTAACAGGCAACAGGCAACGGAAAACAATCAACTTCTTCCTTCTGCCTTCTAACTTCTGCCTTCCGTCTTCTTCCTTCTACCCCGTCGCTTCCCGCGTCTTCTGACTGATGCGGAAGATGACGAATTCGGCTGGCTTGACGGGGGCGATGCCCACCAGGATGATCAGGCGACCATTGTCAATGTCGTCCTGGGTCATGGTGGTGCGGTCCACTTTGACAAAGAACGCTTCTTCCGCTTTCGTGCCTTCCAGCGCGCCGCTGCGCCAGACGGTGGTCAAGAAGTTGGTCAGGCTGCGCTTGATGGTGCCCCACAGGGGTTCGGCGTTTGGCTCGAAGACGGCAAACTGCGTGCCGCGCTCAATGGATTTCTCCACAAACAGGAAGAGGCGGCGCACATTGACGTATTTCCACTCGGCGTCGCTGCTGAGGGTGCGCGCGCCCCAGACGCGCAGGCCGCGATTCATGTCGCGGAAGTCGCGCAGGCAGTTGATGTGCTTGGGGTTGAGAATGTCCTGTTCCCCTTTGGTCAGGCGCACTTGCAAATCACGCACGCCCATGACGACTTCGTTGGCAGGGGCTTTGTGTACGCCGCGTTGGACGTCGCTGCGGGCGTAAATGCCGGCAACATACCCGCTCGGCGGCAAATTCAACACATCCCCATTCCGGCCAAATGGATCGCTGATCACCACCCAGGGGTAATACAAAGCGGCATAAGTGGTGTCGTACAACTGCCGCTGCGTCTGCACCTGCTTCATCTTGGCATTGGGGGCGGAATCCAGCACGGCAAAGCGGTAGCGCATCTCCGTGCAGTGCTCAATCAGTTTGTTTTGCACGTCCTGGTCTGTTTGCCCAGGGACGGCCACAATGCTGATATCGTCAATGCTCTTCATGGTGAAGATGCCCGTGCGATCGTCGGGATCGTCGGCGTCCGCGCCGATGTAGATCGCCTTGTCAATGGTCGCCAGGTCATCATCGCCACCGCTGAGCGTGCGATTGACGCCATCGTAGGGCAGCAGCAGTCGCAGCGCCGGCTGGTCGTCCGGGATCAGGTCTTCCAGGCGAAGCAGTTCCGATTGACCCGTTTCCTCTGGCTCGCCTGTGCCGGCATCAAAAACGCCCACAATCTTAGGCGCATACCGGTTGTGCTCCGGGTCCAGACCCAGGTTGAGAAAAGCCTCGCTCTCCACCACCTTGCCCTGGTCGTCCAGCCGTTCCACAATGATGTCGAACTCCAGCGAAGCGGCGGTGTCGTTCGCCAGCAAATCCGCATCCGCGCCGCCTTCCACGTCCACTTCGTTTGTCGCCGTGCTAACGCTGGTCACGCGCTCGCGGGCGATGTCCGCCGCGCCGCGCTTGATGTCCAGCACGCTGCCCGGCCCCAGGCCAAAGGTAGCTGCCAGCTTGATGGGATTGGCGTTCTGGGACACATTAGCCGTTACTGTCGTGTCTAGCACACTGCTATGGCGGATGGAGATACGCAGGCGGTTGCCCCACTGCCCTTGATAATGGGCGTAGGCGCGCAGCAAAGCCACTTGTTTGATCACCTCGACGCCCGCGGCGTGAGCAAAAGCGGTTTCGGACGTAACGATGGACAGAGAGGAAACGACGTTGCGCACCACCTGGAACTCGCCGCCCAACTGCAACAGGGCGTCCGCCGCCAGGCCCACCGTATCGTTCAGGGGCAGCATGAACGCGCCCACAGCCACATCATCCGTCAACGTTTTGGGCGCGCCCGCAGCCAGGGTGACGCGCATGACGGTTGTGGTGGCTGCCGCGTGCGCAAATTGCAGCGGGAGGGAGAGGGTGGCGGTGTTTGTGCCGGCATCCACCGCCGCCACCGTCACATACTCCGTGATAAGATCGTCAGCACTGTCGGAAATGCGCAACACTTCCGTCGCCGCCAGGTCCAACACATCCACCAGCGCCACCGTCATCGCCGCGGCGGCAAAGTCGCCGTTGGGGGCAAACGCCTGGTCGTCCGTGGGCGTCTGCGGCGTGACGTTGTCGCCATTGTTATGCGCCGCCTGCAGCCGCCCCAAAAGGCGCACGCCAGCGGCCACGGGATCGCTTTGCGCCGTGACGTACTCTGAGCGCGTACCGTCCTTGATCAGCAAGATGTCATTCTGGGCGATATTGTTGCCGCTATCCAGCAGCAGCGTATCCGCGCCAGCCGTCACTAGCTGCGTCAGGGTGGTGCTGGCGGGGTCAACGCGCGGCGTGCCATACAGGTCGGCCTGGGCGTAGGCGGCGTTGGTGCCCACCACGCGGGTCACATACAACCGCTGTCCGCCGTTGATAAAGAACCCCTCGGCGGCGTAGGGCAGGGCGTCGCGGTTGTCGGTAAACACCCGGTGATCCAGATAGCCGCCAAATTTGCGCACAAAATCAGCATAACTGGTGGTCAACGTTGGCATGTTGACAGGGCCGCGCTGCGTGACCCCCACCATGCCAGCCGTGCTGGTACTGACGCCTTCAATGGGTTTATTACCAGAAGGCACCTCTTCGATATAAACTCCGGGGGCTAGATACTCTGGCATGTGCAATCTCCTCTAAATAGTGGACAGTGGATAGTGGTCAGTGTGTAGTCGCCTGCTTTTCGTTGCCCATTATCTGCTATCTGTTGTCTGTTAACTGTTGCTTAGCGCGAAGTTCAGTTCATTGACCGGTTGGCGATAATTCAGGTGAATAATTTGGGTTAGTTCCGCAAAACCTACCCGCCGCGCGCGGACGGTGATTTCCTGGGCCAGGGGCATGTCCGGCAGGGTATAGAAGCCGTCCACGTTGGTGAAGACTGGCCCGCGGCCTTCTGGCGCGGTGACGCGCACACGGGCATTGGCGATGGGGGTGTCGGGGCTGTCTGCCTCCACCACACGCCCACTGAGTTGCAGCGGCAGCGGCAGCAGCAAAAATTCCTGAGTAGACACCGGCGCATCCAGCATATGGATGGTGACTTGCTGCCCGCCAATCGTGCGCGTCACGGGCTGCAGGGCCAGGTCTATGTCCGTGAGACTGAACTCTATTTCCTGGGTCTCGTAGCCAGCGGCGCTGGCTGTCAGGCGCAAGTCAAGCGTGCTGCCGGGGGAGAGACGGGGGAAGGCGGTTTGGGGATTGCCGGCAAACACAAACAGCCCCCCAGGAGACAGCCGTGCCGGCAATGGGTAGGGACGAACGGGAGCGCCGGGCGGCGTCTGGTAGTTCAGGGCCAGCGACGGCTGGGTCAGCGGCGCAGCCCCGGTCAGCGCATCCACAATCCGCCCGGTGATCAGCGCCTGCGAAAAGAGGACGGTATCTAAGGCGCGCAAACCCATCGCCTACTCCTTCAACCCCACGGCGGTATGGGCGTCAATGACGCGGTGGGCGGCGCTGATAACCTGCGCCGAATCAATGGTGATGATGCGCACCAGGTAGGAAAGGCACAGGCGGTAACCCGTATCCAGGGCGCTCCACACCTGGGTGATCTGCTCCAGCGTCAGCTTCTCCATGCTCAGGCGAAACTGACCGCTGCCGCCGCCAAAACTGTCATCCAACAGCGTCCCATTCAGGCTGTCCAGAATGGGTTCATCGTGAAAAAACTGGATAATGCGCCCCAGCAAAAGCTGGTTGATCTCTTCATCATCTTGCACAGGCGTAATAAGATAATGGGCTTGCAGCGCCTCTGGCGGGTAGCGCAGGCCGTTATCTCCCGCTGCCAGGCGAGGCTGGTTGCGTAAATCGCCGCTGGTTTCGATGTGATAGAGGTAAAGGGAAAGCAGCGGTTCGCCTTGCACGTCAGCGCCAGGCGGGGAAAGGGTGATGTCGGCTTCAGGCGTGGAGAGGTTGAAATCGGCGTCGGCGGCGGCAGCCAGGGCGGCGTGAATGCGGCGGCGCAGTTCTAGCGACGTATCATGCAAGATAGTGTAGTTGCTCATGCGCTATGCACCGTTCACAGTTCGCCGTTCAGGACCGCCTTAACGGGGCGTTGGCGTTGCCGCCAGCGCGCCAACCACCATTTTATGCGCCATTTTAACTGGACTTTGACGCCCATCTCCATCAGATAAGGCATAATAAAAAAGATCACGTCGTCTGGCTCTTGCAAATAACGACGCTTCTTACTCAGCAGATGTGTGATGTGCCCTCGCCAGGTCGCCTTGCCCTGCTCCTGGACGGTTTCTTCTAGCCAGAGCCGGATGACGAAGGTGTGGGTATTTGGCTCATAAGGGTCCATTTACACTCCAGGCGGCGCATGTTGCGTCCCCATAGGCGACGCACGTTTACGCAGCAGCCTTACAGCCGCAAGGCGTTAATTGGCAGCAGTATACGGCTGCCTGGTCTGTGGCAGCGTCTTTCTGGCGTCTAAGAAACGTCTTTTAGGGGAGAAAGGAGAGGGAAAAGGATAAAGGGCGCCGGCTGTTATTCCTGCAAAGCCTGCCGGCAGGCTTCCAGGCAATACTCTACCTGCTGCTGCAAGTCTACCAGGGTAACGCGCATCTGCTGCAAGCGGGACATGGCATCAGGCAGGTTGGTCAGGTTGGCAGGCAGGATGGGATCTTCTTCTGCGCCGCGCATGGCGGGGAGGGCATCCCCGCGAATCTGGGCATTCAGGGAGAGTGTGCTGCGGGCGGGGGCCACGCCAAGCTCTTCACCCAGCGCCGCCATGCAGCGCTCAAACTGGCGCAGCGCCTCGGTGCGGTTGCCCGCCTGGTAATAAAGGCGCATCAGGCGGCGGTGGGTACGTTCGCGCGCGCGGTCGTGGCGCAGGATCATGTCGCCATACAGCAAACCGTTTTCGTAATCCTGGCGCGCCTCGCAGAACCCCATGAGTTTGTCCAACATCTCCAGGTACATGTGCAGAAAACGTTCCCGTTCGTAGAGGCACCAGTCCTGATACCAGCCTTCGAGCAGATTGCCCTGGTAGAGGCGGACGGCCTCTTGCAACTTCTGCGCGGCGGCGGCGGACAGATCCCGCCCAGGCGTCCCCTGCGCCAGCCGGAAGGTATCTTCAAAGGCGGCCACGTCTAGCCATACATGCGGGGTGGTGTTAATTTGCACCCATTCGGGTTCAACCAGGATAACCTGACCGCCGCTGGCTTCTTCCAGCGAGGATTGCAACTGCCACAACGTCTGGCGCAGGTATTTTTTGGATTGGGCGGTGGAGGTGGTGTCCCAGAAGAGGGAAGCCAGTTTTTCGCGGGGGTGCGGGCGGTCACGATGAAGGAGAAGGTAGCAGAATAGTTGTTGGACTTTGCCGGCATCCCCCATGCCAGCCATCACTCTCTCGTCGCACCAGACACAAAATTTGCCAAATAGAGAAATGCGCAAGAGGACCATGACGTTATCCTTATTTCAA
>CAYQYJ010000068.1:0-12603 GCA_964421605.1 uncultured Ardenticatenaceae bacterium
CAGCAGCAATAAAAGGCCAAAACGCCGAACTCACAAACGAGTTCGGCGTTTTTCTGGAGAACCAGATGAATCGAAAGTTTGTTGTTTCGTCGTTTCTTGTCTTGCTGGCCATACTACTGACGCTGACGGCTGCTTTTGCCGCTGACAGACAGGCAGCGCCAACGGCAGTTGACGCCACACTGGGGTATGTGCCTGAAATGTACGTTCCCACCGCGAAAGACCTGGCTTACAATGGCGTAACGGCAGGGGATGTCGCTGAAGGGGATGTTCGCACTGTAGGCACTTCATTGCAGTATACAGGACTGGTATTAAATGGGGATGGCGTTAACCCGAACGCGCCGCATCCATTCCTCAAAGTGCAGCAGCAGGGCGCCAGCGGCAACTTTGAGTATGGCGGCTGCTACCTGGGCAACAACTCCAGCGCCGGCACATTTGGTCTAGGTTTCTTTGCATTAACGCAACCGTTCAACAGCGCCCATATGCGTGCTTCCCGCGTGGGGAATACTGTCACCGTTGAGTTCACCAACGTCAACGGCGGCGGCCTGCCCGATCAGACGTATGTGTGCGACGGCGCGCCTGCTCCTCCTGGCGGCACCATTGGCGTCCACGGCTATGCCAACATTGCCAAGATTGATAACTTCAGCGATGGCGCGGTGGTGTTGGACACCTTCACGTATGTTGGGGCTTTGGGCACCACGGGCAACTGGAACGATGCGGCCCCTGGCATGAACGCCGATGGTACCCGCGCCAGCGGCGGCCCGCTGGCTTTGTCGTTCTGGATTGGACAGGCTGGTTGCCCGCCAAAGTTCATTGACCTGTCTCTGGTTCAGGGAAGGCTTAACATTAACCTTTCCACAAATGGGGAGCCTCAGGCACTGTTCCTGCGGATCGTTCTGGCTGATGGGTCGGTACAAACTGTGGGACCCTTCAACTTACCGGCTGAATTTTGCCAGGCTATCCAGACCAACTTTATGCCCACGAACCCGCCAATCACTGCGATTGTGGGTATATTGTGGAAGAGTTCGGGGTTTGTCTATGATGTACTCCAGATTCCTGCTCTGGAATAACGATTATTGCGCGTAAGCTCTCAATAGCTTGAGATGCGAGAAGCGGAGACGGCGATATTTGACCCGTCTCCGCTTTTTTGTTGACAAAACGCTGACTCTGGTCCATGGTGGAGCCATTAGCGGGGCGTTATAGTTTGGTCTCAGGCTGAACGGAAGCGCGTTTTCTGGCTGGGGCGTTGGCGGCAGGGCGCTGGCGACGGTTTTGCAGGTTGCGCCGCCAGCGGATTAAAGGCTGCCTGATGGGTTGGAAGCGCAGGAGGAAGAGGAAGGCGAGAATGCCGGCATAAATCAAAGCCTCCTTATTATCCTTCGCCAGCCACAAGAAATGCCAGATAGCCAGGATGCCGACAGCATAGACCAGCTTGTGCAGCCGCTTCCAATTTTTGCCCAGCCGCCGCATGGATGCTTTGGTAGAGGTAACAGCTAAAGGGATCAGCAGCAGGAAAGCGCTAAACCCGACGACGACGTAAGGGTTATTGACAAGACCATCCAGGATCAGGCGCAGGTTAAGCTCATAATCCACGCCTACAAAGATAGCCAGGTGCACACAAACGTAGAGGAAAGCGTACAATCCCAGGGGGCGGCGCAGCGGCTGCAATTGCTTCCAGCCGGCTACGGACATTAAGGGGGTAACGGTCAAGGATAGCAGCAACAAGATCAGGGCTGGCTTGCCCGTGCGCAAAATCGCCTCGCGTACCGGGTCAGCTCCCAGGCGGTAATACCAGAAGTCGTAAAACAGCACAGCCAGGGGCAGCAGCGCGCCGGCATGGGTGACAATTTTGAGCAGGCGGGCCTGCTTCTGGCGGTCAAGTTTAGGCAGTAAAGTAGTCATAAGTCGTTAACAGGTCTTGGGTAGGCGAGGGCGCAATTGTGTTTATTAGAAGTTGCGGCGCAAATCCATGCCGGCATACAGCGAAGCCACCTGATCCGCATACCCGTTAAACATCAACGTCTCCTGCCGCCCCACGCCAATCAGGCGCTCGCTGGCCTGGGACCAGCGGGGATGGTCTACCTCAGGATTAACGTTGGCATAAAACCCATATTCTTGCGGAGCAGCCGCCATCCACAGCGACGTGGGCATCACGTCTGTCAGTTCAATCGTGACAATGGACTTGATGCTCTTAAAGCCGTACTTCCAGGGTACAACCAGACGCACGGGCGCGCCATTTTGCGGCAGCAAATCCCGACCGTACAGCCCGGTAGCCAGCAGCGTCAACGGGTGCATGGCCTCGTCCAGACGCAAGCCCTCCGTGTAGGGCCACTCATAGCGGCTGGATTTTTGCCCCGGCATCTGCTCAGGATCATAGAGCGTCTGGAAACGCACGTATTTGGCGGTAGATTGGGGCTGCGCCGCTTGCAGCAACTGCGCCAGGGGGAAGCCCTGCCAGGGAATAACCATAGACCACGCCTCCACGCAGCGCAAGCGGTAAATGCGCTCTTCCTGGTCAAACTTGCGCCGCAAATCATCTATGTCGTAGATGCCCGGCTTGTCCACCATGCCCGTTACGACGACGCGCCAGGGAGAAGTCTGGAAATCAGCCGCCAGTTCGGCAACCCGCTGCTTGTCCACAGTGAACTCATAATAATTGTTGTAGTTGGTGATGCTCTCAAACGAATTGACGGGCGTGCCCAGTTCATCCGTGGCGACGCTGATAGCCGCCGCGGTAGCCGGGGCAGCGCTGCCCGCCTCATCTGCGCCGACGGCGACTGTATCCAATGCGGATGGCGGCTCCGGGCGGCACGCCGCCAACAGCGCCCCGGCGGCAATTGCTGCCGCCCCTTTCATGAAATGTCGCCGCGACAGATAAAGATGTTCGGGCGTAATTTGTGAGGAAGGAATTTCAATGCCTGTTCGTTTTCTAATTAACATGATGATGCCGCCTTGTTTGATACACGTGAAATGGAGTTGGGGCAGGCAGCAACGTTATGCGGGCCTGACCATAACTGCAATTATGGCTCAAGTTTATGAAATCAAGCTAAAAAAACTATTATGAAAAACTTACAGGTGTTGCGCAAACGGAAAACCCGTTCCCCGGCAACATGCGCCAGGCAGAAACGCAGTCATGCCGTCTGGCGGGCTTTTCTGGTAAAATCGCGCCAGAGAAAGATAGCGCGCAGATTTTGCGGAGCAGCCGCAGATTTCGCTAAATAACAAAAAGGAGTTTCCTCTTCCCATGCAACCAATTGTTGAATGTGTTCCTAATTTTAGCGATGGGCGACGCCCTGAGGTGTATAACGCGATTGCGGAGAGCATCCGCAGCGTGTCGGGGGCGCGCATTCTTAGCGTCAGTCCAGACGCGGACCATAATCGCACAGTTATTACGTTTGTCGGCTCGCCTACCGTGGTGGAAGAAGCTGCTTTTCGGGCCATCGCCAAAGCGGCGGAGTTGATCAATCTGGACAATCACCAGGGAGAGCATCCGCGCATTGGAGCCACCGACGTGTGTCCATTTGTGCCTGTCAAAGGCGTCACCCTGGCAGAGTGCGTGGCTATTGCGCAACGATTGGGGGAGCGCGTCGGTCGGGAGTTGGGTATTGCCGTTTACTTATATGAGGCGGCAGCTACCCGCCTGGAAAGAGAGAAGCTGGCTAACATTCGCAAGGGCGAGTATGAGCAGTGGAAGACGGAAGTGGCTACCAATCCGGAGCGCCAACCAGATTTTGGCCCGGCTGCGCCAAAGCCGTGGGGGGCCACGGTAATTGGCGCGCGTCCCTTCCTGATTGCGTACAACATATACCTGAATACTCATGATGTGGAGATCGCCAATAAAATCGCGCGGGCTGTGCGCCACATCAACGGCGGTTTCCGCTACGTGCAAGGGTTGGGTTTTCTGGTCGAAGGGCAGGCGCAGGTGAGCATGAACCTGACCAATTTTGAGAAGACGCCCATTTATCGCGTGCAGGAAGCGGTGCGGCGGGAAGCGGCTCGCTATGGCCTGACGATCACTAAGGCAGAACTGGTAGGATTGGCGCCGCAGCAGGCATTGATTGACGCAGCGCAGTGGTATTTGCAGTTGGATGGATTGCAACCCGACCAGATTTTGGAGCAGCAGTTGGCACAACCAGAAGAAGAGACGGGCGTGCAGGCGCCGCGGGCGTTTATTGCCGCTGTTGCCGGCAAAACCCCTACCCCCGGCGGCGGTTCCGTGGCGGCATTAGCCGGGGCATTGGCGGCGGCTCTGACGCAAATGGTGGCTGGTCTAACGATTGGGCGTAAAAAGTACGCGGAAGTGTCTGAGCAGGCGCAGCAGGTGTTGGCCGCAGCCGGCGCGCTGCAAGAAAAGTTGACGGCAGCGATTGCCGAAGACGCCGCCGCCTTTGACGCGGTGATGGCTGCCTATCGCTTGCCAAACGTGGACGAGACCGCGCGGGCAGCGGCTATTGAGCAGGCTTTGATCGGCGCGGGAGAGACGCCGCTGCGGGTGGCTCGCCTCAGCCGGGACGTGGCCCGCCTGGCGCAGCAGATTGTGGCTGTGGGAAATGTGAACGCGGCGACGGATGGGGCGACTGCCGGCATTATGGCCCGCGCCGCCGTCCAGGCGGCTACCCTCAACGTAAAAACCAACGCCCAGGCGCTGCAAAACCGGGCGTTGGCGCAGGCATGGGTGACGGAAGCCAACGGTCTATACGCTGAAACCAGCGCCCTGGCGGAAGCCATCGTGGCTACGGCGAGCGAGCGAGGCGGATTTGCCTGAGTAAGGGGAAAATAGTTAATGGGCGACTTCGTGAATTGGTGAATGGTTAATGATGGCGCGTAACGCCTGGCTTTTGTTTAGCTTATCTGTCGCTTTCGGGGTAAAGTTGGCGGCTGTATGTCTGGAAATATGAAAGTCACAAGATTGTTGAAAGGAATCGTGGGGCTGGTCTGGCTGGTAGCCGCCGGGCTGGCGGCAGGTTGTCAGGGGCAAACGGTGGCTTCGGAAGCAGCCATAATGCCGGCAGTGATCATAGCCCAACCAACCGCCGCCGTCGTCAACCCAGTCGTCGTTTACACCGTCGCCGCGCCGCAGCAGGAACAGCGCAGCTTTGCTCTGCCCACGGCAGCCCCGCCAGCAACAGCCACGCCGCCGCCGACTGCGCCCGTCTATACAGCAACGCCCGCCCCCACCAGCACCGCCAGCCCTACCCCCCTGCCGACCTTTACGCCGCCCGCCCTGCCGAATACGCCTGCAGGCGAACATTACTGGCTACGGCGGCCCGTGGCGGAAGGGGGCGTCGTCTGGACAGATAAGACATATCCTTACGGCAGCACGCGCGGCGGTATGCTGCGCCCGCATCATGGGGTAGAGTTTAACGTACCCTACAATACGGAAATTCTGGCGGCAGCCAGTGGCACGGTTGTGGTTGCCGGCAATGACAGCGAGACCCTTTATGGGGAGACAACCAACTTTTACGGCAACCTGGTGGTGGTGGAACTGGATACGCGACTCAATGGACAGCCCGTGTACACCCTATATGGGCATCTGAACCAGGTGTGGGTGCAGCCAGGGCAGCGCGTTAACGTGCAGGACGTTTTGGGACTGTCGGGAGCCACGGGCGTAGCCGATGGGCCACACATGCACTTTGAAGTGCGCGTGGGGGCGAATACCTATGCGTCTACGCGCAACCCACTGCTGTGGCTTTACCCGTTCCCCGACCGCGGCACAGTCGCCGGGCGGGTCACCTGGCCCAGCGGGGCGCTGGCAGAGGAAGCGCCCATTAGCCTGCGCCGCGTGGACGGCCCGACCACCGCTTACTATGCGACAACGAGTTATGCCGGCAGCAGCGTCAATCCAGACGACAGTTGGGGCGAAAATTTTGCCCTGGACGACGTGGTCGCGGGGTATTATGAGGCCACGATTGAGGTGAACGGGCGCAAGCTCTCGCAGGAGTTCTGGGTATTCCCTTACCGCACCAACTTCATTGAGTTTGTGCTAGACAGCACCCCCAGGTAGGAGCGTATTGCATACGCCCCTGCCGATTGCATCGCCTTTTACTTTGTGCGCCGCATGCCAAGTTGCCCCGCCACAATGCGGTCGAAGAGGCGGAAGGGCATCCAGCGGGGCAGGAACCAGGCCAGCAGCCAGTTGTTATAGATGCCGTAGCGGGCTTTGGGGCGAGGCGTTTCGATGATTTTGCGTATTTCGCGCCCCATGCGGGCGGGAGACATGCCGGCATCGTTCATCCGCCCCATCAGCTCTTCCAACTTCGCCAACGGCGCAGCGTAATCGGTATGGGCGTAGGCGGAGAAATCTTTTTTGCCTTGCTTATCCCAGATGGGCGTTTGCACCGAGCCAGGCCCGACCACGACCACGTCAATCCCATACATGACCAGTTCCCGCCGCAGGGCTTCCATCATGCCCTCCACAGCGTGCTTGGATGCGCCATACGCGCCGTAGAAGGGAAAGACAATTTTCCCTGCCGTGCTGGTAATCGTCACAAGGCGGCCGGGTGGATGGGGCGCATCGCGCCGCGCCCCCAGCAAGGGCAGGAACGCCTGGGTCACCGCCAGCACGCCAATGGTGTTGATCTCTAACTGCTGGCGCAATTCCTCCAGGGGGACGTGCATTACGGGGGCGGTGACGGCAATGCCGGCATTGTTCACCAACGCCGTCAAGCCCGCATCCCCCACCACTTCTTTCACTTGCTGCGCTGCCGCCGCGATAGCCGCCACGTCCGTCACGTCAAACAGCAGCGGTGTAAAATTCGGGCCCAGTTCTGCCTGCAATCGGGCGGCGTCTGCCGCGCGGCGCACGCTGCCAAAAACGTGGTAGCCGTGCGCCAGCAATTCTCTGGTCACCCCATTTCCAATTCCGGAGGAAACCCCCGTTACCACAACGTACTTCATACTTTACCTTTTGGCAACAGCCAATACCCCACTGCCGCTACCAGACTGCCTTCCATAAAAATGGCCGTCACCAGAATCACGCCAAAGTCAAACCAGAATTTCTCAGGAAAGAGGCGGATGAGCGAATCGGTCAGGGGAAAAGTCCAGGTGCCGGCAGGGAAGAGCAAATCATGGAAAGTGACAAAAAAGGTATTCCAACCCACAATCAGAAACAAACCAATGCCCAGTAAGATAGCCATCGTCAGCGCCCCACCCCACATCATTCCCGCGTACAAACGGCGGCGAGATGAATCCAGCGCCAGCAAAGCCAGGACGCCCACGCCTACGCCCGCCAGACCAACCCAGCTTAGCGGGCGGATTAAGCCGTCAGCCACCCGTTTAACGTCCAACATGTGGCCGATTTCGCGTTCATTATAGAGTGGCTCATTCGTGCCTGGTTTGACCTGTTCTTCCAGCAGATAAATCACCTCTTCCGCCTTCTCTGCGCGCCCCAGATAATCTACAGCCACCAGCGCCAGAGCCAGCCGCTGTTCGTTGGGCCATTCAAAATCGGGGGGGAAAGAGGCTTTGGCATATTCGTAACGGGGATAAGCGTCGCTGATAATCAGGCGGAAACTGCCAAAGCCCAATAAAAGGGGCATAGCCAGAATAACCAGCCATTGCATTATTTTAGCCAGGGTGTTGTTCACAATGACATTCCTTAACGGCGCTATCCCCCCAGGCCCGGCAAAGCTGCCGGCCCTTCCTGCAAGAGGTAGCGAATGACGAGGGAATCAATGATGGTCTCCACGGGCGCCCGTTCGTCGCTAAAAACGACAGCGGATGCCACGGTGGGGACAAGGTTCGCCGCGGCGGTTTGCAGCACATCGCGCAGCAAAGGCGGCGTCTCGTCGCCAATCTGGGCGGCGTGGCGGCGCAAATTGCCGGCATCCGTCGGCTGCATCGTCGCTACCAGGATTGTATTCAACGATCCTGGCACGTCAATGGTATGCACCGAAGGGAATACCGTCAACAGCGTAGCGGTCATGGCTTCTATCAGGCGGCGATCCTGGGGGACCCGCCCCACGTTGATGGCTACCGCGCCTGTCTGGCTCAGATGGGCGCGCACTTCGCGGAAAAATTCCTGGGTGGTCAGGTGCCAGGGAATGTAGGGCACTTTATAGGCATCGAGGGTGATCACGTCATAACGGCGGGTGAGGCGGTTCAGTTCATAGCGACCATCGCCAATAATGACGCGAATGTTAGGCTGCCGCAAATTGAAATATTCCCGCCCGGCCTGCACGATGGCCGGGTCTAATTCAATGCCATCTACAGGAATGGAACCGTAGACCTGAGTGTAATGCTGCGGGATTGTGCCGGCAGCCAGCCCAATGACCGCCAGATTGCGCGGCGGCAAGGCTGCCTCATAAAAGTAGGAAGCCGCCAGCATGATGCTCCACACCGACACACGCGGCACGCGGCCATCATCACAATAAAATGAGTGATACGCCTGCCCTTCATTTAGCAGTAAATAATTACAGCCATCGGCGCGCACCACCTGAATATAGTTGTAGGCAGATTCCGTCTCGAAAAGCTGGCCCGGATATTGCTTGATCGGACCAACAGCCCAATGTAAGGAAGGCAGGAGCAGCGCCGGCAGTAGCACAGTCAAAACCGTAACGCGCCGCTGCACGCGCCACAAGCCCACTAACCCCACGACTAACAGCAGCGAGCCAAAGATCAGGGCAGTCAAGCGACTGCCAGCCAGGGGAATGAGCAGCAGCACAGGTAGATACGTCCCTAACAGGCTGCCCCAGGTGGAAATGGCGTAAATGCGCCCGCTGATCCGCCCGGCCTGGCTAACGTCGGTGACCGCCAGGCGAATGGCAAAGGGGGAGACGCAGCCCAGCAGGGTGATGGGCGCAATCAGGGCGAAAACGACGCCCACCAGCGAACTGGCAATCGCGCTTACATTCAGATTCGCCAGCGCAGCCGCCGCCGTCTTTAGCAAGGCGCTGGTGAGCAGCAGAAAAAAGACGCTGCTAAAGCCTGCCAGGGCGACCAGGGTGTAAAAGGTGCGCTCGTGTGGGAATTTATCCGCCAGCCAGCCGCCGAGAAAGTAGCCCACCGTGAGAAACAGCAGCACAAAGCCAATGACGTTTGCCCAAACGATGTTGGAAGTGCCGTAAACGGTCTGCAACATGCGGCTGGCGGTGAATTCGATCGCCAGGGTGGACATGCCGGCAATAAAAACAGTCAACAACAAGTAGCGACGGGTCATGGCGTGGCTGGTGTGGGTGGCGGTGAGGTAAACGACTCGCGCATGGCGGCGACAGAGAGACGGCGGGTGTTAGCCAGAATAAGGGTCAAAGGCTGGTCGTAGACAGTAAAACTTTCGTCAGCGCGGCCCCCATAGGGTCCCGGATTTTGCGCCAGATATGTGTGTACTGCCGCTGGCGGCGTCAATCCGGGCCAGGCAAAGGTGTCGGGGCGCAGGGTAATGCCTGCCAGATGAGGCGCGCGATCGCCCACATAGACGACTTCATATCCCAGCACGCCGCGAAACAGCAGATCAAAATACTGGCTGGCCCAGGGATACCGCTGCGGCAACCGGGGGACGACGCCGTACACCCGGTTGGAAGCAATAACCATGTAATCAGCCGCCGCCAGCCGCTCCAGGTTTGCCGCCAGTTTGGCTTCGGTATCAAACGCATCTGCGCCTGTCAGCCAGGTCAGTTCATCTACCTGGTACAGATCCGCGGTGTAATAAGCGCCGTCCAGGACGAGGGCGGTCGGCAGCGGTTCGTCCCACTGCTCCACCAGCACCGCGGCGCCAGGGGGAACGTGCGTATATATCCAGGCAGACGCCGCCGTCCAGGGATGGGGTTGGTCATATAGTTGGACAAAAGCCAGGGCATAGCCGCCCGTAACGATCAAAATCAGGACAGCAGTAGCGCGCCGCACCCAGGAGCGAGAACCATGCAGTAGGGCTGCAGCCGCCGCTAACATAAAGAAAGGGACCACCGGTTGCATATAGCGCATGAACTTAACATATAGACCGCCTGTGGACAGGAAGAAGGGCACAATCCAGGCCAGCGCCAGCCACCAGCCAGGCTGCGCCTGCCGCCGCCCGCCCCAACTACGCCACAACAACCAGAGGAAGCCCACCAGGGCCGCGGCGGCTAACAACGGGCCCATGCCCCACTTAAATTGCATTTCCAGGTAGTAGAGGAAGGGGGTTGTGCCGGCATATTGCCTGGCAAAACCCACGTCTGATTGCCCGCTGACCATGCGGCTCTGGCGCGATAGATTGTCCACAAAGCAGTTGCCCCAATTGATGGCGGGCAGCCGCAGCACGCCCCAGCGTAGTTCGGGCGAGATGACCTGGCAGGTAAAATCCAGCAGGGCAAATGGGTTGGTGATAGCAAAGGCGGCAATTGCCGCCAGTACAGCCAGCAAAAAGCGGCGGGCTTGTTGACTACGCGAATGTTTTCGATCTAGCCAACAGAGCAACGCCAGGGGGAAAAGGAGGAAAATGCCGGCAAACTTCGACCCCACAGCCAGGCCAATGAAAACTGCCGCCAGCCAGAGAAAACGAGGCCGATCCAGCGCCAACGCCATGCTGTACAGAGCGGCAGCGGCAAAAAACGTGACGTAGGGGTCCACTGTCCAGAAGTGAGCCAGTTGGATGTGCATCACATTCACTGCCAGGAAAGCGGCAGCCAGCAGCCCCACCGCCGGAGAGAACAAACGCTGCCCCAGCAAAAACAGCAAAGCGACCGTGCCCACATCCAACAGCGCCGTTAGCAGCCGCCCCACAATGGTCAGGTGGTCAAATTCAATGCGCCCGGCGTCGTTGAGGATGTCGCGGGTCAGCAGCCATTCTGCCGGCAGCCAGGAACGCAGCGCCGGGCTGACCCACTCTACCAGCCGCGTGGCAGCTACACCCAGGTACAGGGGCACGTGACCATAAGCAAATCGTCGCGCCTCATCTTGAGGCGCGACGACTCCTTCGCTGTTGTCTTGGGCGGGCCAATAAAAAGGGTTGAACGTCGAACGGCGCGGATGCAGCGCGTCCGCCCAGGAAGAGGGCCAGGCAATACTGGTGGCTACCCAGGCAATATAACGCTCATCAGGATGGTAATGGTGGTAATCGTCCCAGTCCAGGCCAGTCAGGCGGAAAGCGGCGGCAGCCAACAGGATCAGAGCCAACCACCAACCACGCCAGCGACCTGCCAGCCAACCGCGCTTTTCAGTTGCAGCAGTTGCCGCTGGTTCTGACATGGCAATAGAAAGAAATGGCGTTAAAACTCTTCCTCGATCTTGCCTTTCTTGATCACTTCTACCATATCGGCGACGGGAGCAAAGGCGTGTTCTTCGCCCTCTTCGGCGTCGGCAGCCTGGAGATATTCAAAGGTGGCAACCAGGAGGTCAGGATCAGCCAGGAAGGTGACGCCAGCGGGCACTGACAAGTCTTTGACGTAGATACTGTCATCGGGAGTCTGGATGATGCCGGCATCAAACACAATTTCGGACACCAGGGCATCGGGTAAACATTCAATTTCCATCGTGTGCAACATCTGCGTCACCGACCCCAGACCATCTTTCACTGGCTGCGCTATGCCCGTCATAACCAGTTCCACTTCTGTAGTCAAGGTTTCGCGCATATTAACTTCGTAGAAATCAATGTGCAGCAAATCGCCGCGCACCGGGTGTTTCTGCACGTCGCGCACCAGAGCGGTACGCAGGCTGCCGTCTACGTTCAAGTTAATCAGATCATTGGAGCCGGCCTTGCGCAGCACGCGGCGAATTTCAATGTTGTCCAGTTGAATGTTGGTCACCAACTCTTGACCATAAATCACAGCCGGAATCAAGCCATTGCGGCGAAGTTGCTTGACTTGTTTGCCGACAACCGTGCGCGGTTGGGCATCAATAGAAAATTGCTCAGACATAACGTTCCTCTGTTGTCAACCCTTTTGGGAAAGTAATGACCCTGCGGCGGTCAGGGGAATTGCATTTTAACTTGATTGGGCCTGCGGCAAAGCGCAAATCCAACCGAAAAAGTATACTTATTTATGCTGATTCGTCAAACTTTTGTAGCACGGGCATCCTGCCCGCGTCTTGCGCCGAATACTTGACGTGGGTTCTTATGCGGGGTACAAATTCATTATCCTTTGGAGGCAACATGGCAACAGTAAAGAAAATTAGCAACCTGGAACAATTTTACCAACACGTGCAAAATGCCGGCAGCCTGCGCACATCGCGGCACGCCCACCGTTGGAGCGATGGCGTCTTGAAAACGCTGGGGCTACATCTGGACCGCGGCACCAAACGCGCATTGGCGCAGGCATTGCCGCCAGAGCTGGCAGCTTCGCTCACCCGCGTTTTCTGGCTGGCCCATTTTCGAGATAGCCGCCTGTCGGCGCAGCAGTTTCAAAAGCAGGCAGCCAACCGCAGCGGCGTGACTGATGCGCAGTTTGCCCGCACACCCATCCTGGCTATTTTTGGCGGAATAAAAGAGATGATCAATGACGGTGAGTTGAGCCGCCGCGTGGCGGCGACGCTGTCGCCAGAAGTGAGAAGTTTGTGGGAAGAAGCGTAAGGGGAAAAGAGGTCGGCGCGCCATTGGCGGTTCCTCTGAAAATAGTAGGCAGTGGACAGTGGGCGGTGGGCAGAATCGCCCGCTGTACTCCTTCTGCGAAAACGGAACGCCAGCATCCTTGCTGGCAA
>CAYQYJ010000069.1:0-12539 GCA_964421605.1 uncultured Ardenticatenaceae bacterium
GGCCAGCAGTCGGCGCAACCGGCGCTGAAAAAGATGTGGGTGCGATCCGGATCGGCTGCCTGCTGCGCCGTGGCCGGGTGGACTACAGTCAACAGGCCCGCTGCCGTGAAGAGGAGAATCGGGAACAGGCATTTTTTCATGATAAGCCAGTTAGTTAGAGAGAGACCAGACAAACGTGCGCTCTGGCGCGTCCACGTCACGAATGGCCAGGGTTAGTTGGGAGGTTCCCTCAAGCACCGCCAGTCCATCTATTGTTGCCGGGAAAGAGAGGATGCCGGAAACATGATGGCCACCGGGAACGGCATCCCACAGCGTGGCCGCCAGGGAATGGCCGTTATCCGTCGTCAACGTCGCCAGCGCCGCCAGGTCCATAATCAAGTCCACCGAGTGCGTGTCCATCACCACTTCAAAACTCAGTGTGGATGCGCCTGCGCTCAAGTCCAGCGGGGTGACTGCCACACTCACCGCACCTTGTTCGTCTACAATCGTCTCTAACGCGCTGGTCTGGAGTGGAACAAGCGTCTCATTGCCTTCACGCTCCGCTGTCGGCGTAACCGGTGGTTGCCCGGTCAGATCAGCGCCACATGCTGTTAAAAACACAGCCAGCAGCAGCCCTACAATCGTCCAAAACTTTCGCTTCATACTGCCTCCGCAGCCGGCGTCAACAGTTGCTGCGCCTGCCGTCTTGCTTTCCACAAAATGACAACCATGACGACGATCCCCAAAAGCGTAGTGCCCAGGCCTACCAGCATGAAGGCAATCCGGTAATCAGCCAGAAAAGTAGCCGCCGCAGTCAACCCTAAAATGGGCAGCACGTCCGTCACATGGTGAGCACAGCAGGCCACCATCGCCACCGTAGACATGCCCCCTCCCGCACCGGTTAGCGCACCGCTGGCGCCAGTATAAGTTACAGGCACAAAAAGCCGTTTCTTCAGAATAACGTATAGTGCTGCCTGCACGCCAAACCCCAGGATGATGGGAATAACGATCCAGCGATCTTCCCAAAACAGCCCGGCAGCATGTTGTGGGCTTTCGGCCCAGGAGACAATACCAAAGTACAGCAGCGTCAGCAGCCCGGCTCCGGCCAGGCCGGCCCCCAGGGGCCACAAAATGCGTTTGGTTTGCATCATAAAGACTCTCCAGAAATTGTTTACGCTCCCAAGCATATAAAAAGCCGGCGCCGGCAACGAGCGCCAAATGGCCTATCACCCCCAAACAGGTGACAAGCGTCAATTTGTCATAAGCCAAATGGCCTATACCTCGTCGGGTATTTGGCGCTGGTTGAGGTGACTGCTTTGCAGAATAATAATAATGAGGATGCTGATAATATTTGAGCGAGAAAACAACGATGACAGATGTATCTTTTTTTGTAGATCCACGGCAAAAGCCGCTAAACTCCAATCGTTTGGCGCAGGCTCTGCGTGAGGTTCCGGGCGTAACGGCTGTTCACATTGATCCGGCTATCTTCAGGGCAACTATTTCCTATCAGCCACAAAAAGCAGATACTTTGGCCCTGGTTACGGCTGCCCACGATGCTGGATACAGCATCATCACCAAATCAGTAACTCTGTTTATAGCCGGTATGACCTGTGCCGGCTGTGCTTTTCATATCGAAAGCGCGTTAACGGACTTGCCGGGTGTCATCCATGCGGAAGTTGATTTACAAACAGGGGCTACAACTGTTACCCTTGCTGCGGAAGGAGTGGGACTGAATACACTCTGTCAGGCAGTGCAAGAAACTGGTTACCAGGTACGCGAACCGGTGCCTGGCAGATGAAATAATAAGGAGCAAAAATCATGGCAATCGATCCTGTTTGTGGTATGGAAGTAGATGAGAAAACGGCTGCGGCAACGTCGGAATATCAAGGCAAAACCTATTATTTCTGCGCCCCTGGCTGCAAAACTGCCTTTGACAATGATCCGGAGAAATATCTGAAACGTGATGCGGCAAGTGGTCATCATCACGAGCAGCATCATTAGAGGCGATTATAATGGCGGCGCCTGACTTGAGGGGAAACGGTCGTTCCGCGGCTATCGTCCTCTCTAAAACCCTTTATTGGTTTAGCCAACATTGGTTGCTGGCCTTCACCTTTTTGCTGCTTATCTTTGTTGGCCTACCCTGGCTGGCTCCCGTCTTCATGGCACTCGGCTGGACGCGGGCGGCCCAAGCCATTTATCTGATTTACAGTATCCAATGCCATCAACTGCCCCAGCGCTCCTATTTTCTGTTTGGCGACAGCCCCATGCTTCCTCTCAGCACCATTCAATCTCTATGGTCAAACAGCGACGACCCATTGGTACTGAGGCAGTTCATTGGTAATGCGGCCGTAGGTTGGAAAGTGGCCTGGTCAGATCGCATGGTTTACATGTATACCAGCCTGCTCCTCTTTGGACTCGCCTTCTGGCCCCTGCGTAAACGTCTCAAACCTTTGCCCTGGTGGGGGTTGCTGCCTTTTCTCTTGCCCATGGCGGCCGATGGTCTCACCCACATGATGAGTGACGTCGTTGCCGGCATTGGCGGCGGATTTCGTTACAACAATGCCTGGTTAGCCGCCTTGACTAGCAGCACTTTTCCCGTTACCTTTTATACAGGTGACGCCCTCGGCTCCTTCAATTCCTGGATGCGGTTAATCACCGGCATCTTGTTTGGTCTGGGCGTCGTCTGGTTTGTCTACCCGCGCTTACATATCGCCTTCAACGAATCGGCAAACCAGATGGCGACAAAATTTCAACAAGCAAAGGCGAGATTGGCAGTTAAAGATAAGCCAATCCCGTATCGCTAATCTCAAAGGTAACTATGAGTGACCTCATTCGTGTGCTGCTGGCCGACGACCATGCCGTTGTCCGTGCCGGCATCCGTCAATTCCTGGAACAGGCCAGCGATCTCATAGTCATTGCTGAAGCCGATGATGGCGAAATGGCCCGCGACCTCATCGCCCGGCACAAGCCAGACGTGGCTGTGCTGGACATCCAGATGCCCAAAGCCACCGGCATCGAAGTTACGCGCTGGGTGCGCGCCAACCACCGCGAGGTGGGCGTGTTGGTGTTGACTGCTTATGACGACGATCCGTACATCATGGCTGTGCTGCAAGCGGGCGCCAACGGGTATGTCCTTAAAACGGCTACGCCTGCCGGCATTGTCCAGGCCGTGCGCGATGTCCATGAAGGCAAATCCGCCCTGGACCCGACGATTGCCAGCCGCCTGCTGGCGCACCTGGCCGGGCGCGCCGCCGCCGACCTGCCTGTGTATGAGCCGCTAACGGAGCGCGAGTTGGAAGTTCTGGCGTTAGCCAGCAAAGGGTACACCAACAAAGCCATTGGCGTGCAGCTTGGCATTAGCGACCGCACAGTGCAAGGTCACCTGGCTAAAATCTATCAGAAGTTAGATGCCGGCAGCCGCACCGAAGCCGTTATGAAAGCTGTTTCTGCCGGCCTCATCCCCGCGGAGATAACGGATTGAACGCTCCCCGCTGGCGCGCGATTCCCAGTCTGCCGCTGCAGCTCTTTATCATCACCGTCTTGCCGTTAACCGTGCTGCTGCTGACCATTACCTTTGGCAGTCTGGGGCTGCACCAACGCGCCATGCGCGACATGGTGGGCGAGCGGGATGAACGAGCCACCCGCGCCGCCGCCGCCGCCATCACCGAACAGATTAACCACCGCCAGTCGGCTATCCGCAGTGTGGCCTTGCAAGCAGCCAACACGGCCGGCCCCGCACACGCCCTGGCTGACGCAGCTTTTTTGTTGCCAGATTTTGAAGGGGGAATTGCCCTATTCACCGCTGATGGGGATTTGTTGGCAACCTCCAACAGCCGTCAAATCTGGCAGGCGCGCCTCATGGCGGAACAGTTGCGCACTTTTGCCCCCGAAATACCCTCTGGTGACGCCTATTTCTTGCCGCCCGTCGCTGATCCGACGAGCGGCGAAGAGTTGATATTAGTGGCGGCGGCAGCCGGTGACTTTACAGCCGTTGGCGCATTTTCCCCAACTTCCCTGGCGCGCCGGGCGCTGGTTGGCATTATTGGTGACAGCGAGCAAGCCGCCGCCTATGTCGTCACCGCCAGCGGCGACATTTTATACCAGACCGGCACACCGCCCTGGACCAACATGCCGCCCCAGGAACACCCCGGCGTGGCTGACGCTTTGCGCGGCGAAAGTGGCGCCACCTATCTCACCGTGGCCGGGGATGAGTACGTTATCGCCTTCAGTCCGATCATGCCCGTTGGTTGGGCGCTGGTGATTGCCGAATCGTGGCGCGCCGTCAGCGATCCCCTGCTGCGCACCACCGAGATAGCCCCGCTCATCCTCATCCCCGTCCTGCTCGTCGCCCTGGTTGCCCTGTGGTTTGGCGTACGCCAGGTGGTGCAGCCGCTGCAAGCGCTGGAGCAAAAAGCGACTGAATTGGGCTGGGGTAATTTTGTCGCTATTGAGGAACCAGTGGGCGGTATCAACGAAATTCAGCGCCTGCAAAGGGAACTGATTCACATGGCGCGGAAGGTGCAATTGTCCCAACAAAGCCTGCGAAGTTATCTGGAAGCTGTCACCACCGGACAGGAAGAAGAACGCCGCCGCCTGGCCCGCGACCTGCATGACGACACAATTCAGTCGCTCATTGCCCTGAACCAGCAAATTCAACTGGCGCAGATGTCCGCATCGGATGAGGCAAGCGCGGCCAGGCTGGCGACCATGCAACAAATGGCCGGGCAAATTGTGGCCGATCTGCGCCGCCTGACGCGGGACTTACGGCCGATTTATCTGGAAGATTTGGGACTGGTTCCCGCGTTGGAGATGTTGGCGCGGGATATAAGCCAGGCGATAGCCTTGCCGATCTCATTTGAGACAATTGGCCGGGAGCGACGACTGTCGCCTGACGTGGAACTGGCGCTCTATCGCATTGCCCAGGAAGCCCTAAGCAATGTTGCCCGTCATTCCCAGGCGAAAAAGGCTGTGGTTTGCCTGGAATTTACGGATGACGCAGTGCGCCTGACAGTTCGTGATGATGGTCAGGGGTTTGCCGTGCCAGAAAGCCCGGCGGAGATGGCCCCGTCCGGGCATTTTGGACTGTTGGGGGTGCAGGAACGAGCAGAGGCGATTGGCGCCCGGCTGCAAATCCAGTCGGCGGCTGGTGCCGGCACGCAGTTGACTGTCTATTTCTCCCGCGTGGCGCAGCGTTCGGCTGAGATTGCGCCGCAGCCCGTATGAATGAAAGTCGTCTGGAGCGTCGGCTTGATAACGCCTCAGTAAATCGTGGCGATCTCTTTAACCGCCTATCTTCCCCAAAAGGTGGGCAAAAAGGCGCCGGCGCCGGGCAATTTTGGGCACGGACGCGCCCAAAAATGCCCATAAAAATGGGTGTCAGCCCCCACGATTATGTGCAGCACTACCGCCGGATTACTGCCGGCAAATTTTCCCACGGAGAGGACAAGCATGAGTGAAAAAGCGCATACCCACGACCACAACAACATGCCCGCGCCCGCAGAGATTACCGCGCATGATTCTCACCAACACGCTGCCGGGCGCCAGCCCCAGGCGCACACCAGTCACGGACAAATGGATGGGCGTGACGAGCACGCCGGGCGTGACGAGCACGCCGGGGGTGACAAACACGCCGGGCATGGGGGGCACAGTGGGCATGAAATGATGTTCCGCAACCGCTTCTGGGTATCGCTGGCGCTGAGCCTGCCTGTGCTTTTCTTCAGCCCGATGCTGCAAAGCTGGTTGGGGTACACTGCCCCTATCTTCCCTGGCAGCGCCTGGATTACGCCCGCGTTGGCGGTGGTCATTTTTGTTTACGGCGGCTTACCTTTCCTGCAAATGGCTACCTGGGAACTGCGCGACCGGCAGCCAGGCATGATGACCTTGATTTCCCTGGCCATCACCGTGGCTTTTGTCTACAGCGTCGCCACCCTGTTTGCCGATTTGGGCGAGAGCTTCTTTTGGGAGTTGGTGACATTGATTGACGTGATGCTGTTGGGGCACTGGCTGGAGATGCGCAGTGTGCGCCAGGCGTCCGGTGCGCTGGATGAGTTGGCGAAATTGATGCCCGACGAAGCAGAACGTATTCGGGAGAATGGCGAGACGGAAAAAGCGCCCGTTTCCCAACTCCAGATAGGCGACAAGGCGCTGGTGCGCCCCGGGGCCAGCATTCCCGCCGACGGCGCAGTCTACGAAGGCAGTTCCGACGTCAATGAAGCGATGATTACCGGCGAGTCGAAGTTAGTGAAGAAGGAGTCGGGCAGCAAAGTGATTGCCGGCACAGTCAACGAAGGCAGCGGTAGTTTGCGCATCGAAGTGACCGCCATTGGCGACGATACGGCCCTTTCTGGCATCATGCGCCTGGTAAAAGAAGCGCAGGCCAGCAAATCGAAGACCCAACTTCTGGCGGATCGGGCGGCGGCGTTCTTGTTTTATGTGGCTTTGGGCGCGGCGGCGCTAACCGCCGTTCTTTGGACTATTGCCGCCGGATTTGACATCGAAGTGCTGAAACGGGTTGTCACGGTGCTGGTCATTGCCTGCCCTCATGCGCTGGGGCTGGCTGTGCCGCTGGTCGTCTCCATCACCACCTCGCTGTCCGCCCGCAACGGTATCCTGGTGCGCGACCGGCGGGCGCTGGAAGCGGCGCGGGAACTGGACACTATCATCTTTGACAAGACGGGCACGCTGACAAAGGGCGAGCAGGGTGTGGTAGGTATTGTTACCCTGGATGGTGTATCGGAAGCGGAGGCGTTGGCGTTGGCTGCCGGCATTGAGGGCGACTCGGAACACGCCATTGCCCGCGCTATGGCGACCGCGGCGCAGCAGCGGCAAGTGGAACCAGTGGTTGTGCGTGACTTTGTGGCGTTGAAAGGGCGCGGCGTACAGGCTTCATACGCCGGCGAAGCTGTCTACGTCGGCGGCCCGCGCTTGCTGGCGTATCTGGACGCGCCGCTGCCCGATGCGCTGGCCCGCTTCAGCCAACAAGCGGGGGAGAAAGGGCAGGCCGTTATTTACCTGATTCGCGGCGCAGAAGCGCTGGCTGCCTTTGCCCTGGCGGATGTGATTCGCCCGGAAAGCCGGCAAGCCATCCAGAAGCTGCACGAAATGGGTATAGAGGTAGCCATGCTCACGGGCGACAGCCAGGACGTCGCCAGGGCGGTGGCCCAAGAACTCAATATTGACCGCTACTTTGCGGAGGTGCTGCCGGAAGATAAAGACAAAAAAGTAAGCGAACTGCAAAAGCAGGGGAAGAAGGTGGCTATGGTGGGGGATGGCGTCAATGACGCCCCCGCGCTCACCCGCGCCGATATTGGCATCGCCATTGGCAGCGGTACAGACGTGGCGGTGGAGTCCGCCGGGTTGATTTTGGTGCAGTCTAATCCGCTGGACGTGGTGAAAATCATTCAGTTGAGCCGGGCCAGCCAGCGCAAAATGGTGCAAAATATCTGGTGGGCGGCGGGGTATAACATTGTGGCGATTCCGTTGGCTGCCGGCATTCTCTCCCCCTGGGGCATTGATCTCCCGCCGGCTGTAGGCGCGTTGGTCATGTCCTTGAGCACCATTATTGTAGCCATCAATGCCCAAACGCTGCGCCGCTTTTCTTTTTCCTGATCGGCAGCCAGCACGTCACCCCAGTCCGGCGCTGCGGGCGCGCATAATCGCCTGCAGCCGATCTGCCACCTGCAACTTGCTGAAAATGTTGGAAGCGTGATTACGCACCGTTTTGCTGCTGATAAATAATTTGTCGGCGATCTCCTGATTATTCAAGCCCTGCGCCAGCCAATGCAAAACCTCTTGTTCCCGCTCGGTCAGGTCGGGAAAAGGGAGGGGCGCAGCTTTAGGCGCCTGGAAAAAAGAAGACAGCCGGGCCGCAATGGCCGGGCCAAACAGGGCTTCCCCGCGGGCTACCGCCTGAATCGTGCGCCGCATTTCCTCCTGATCTGCTCCCTTGAGTACGTAACCTCGCGCCCCGGCGCGCATGGCGGCAAACACCGAATCATTATCCTCAAACATCGTCACCATGATCACGCCGATGTGCGGGCTGGTTTGCACAATCTGGCGCGTGGCCTCAATGCCGTTGACCCCTGGCATTTGAATGTCCATGAGAATGACGTCCGGCTGGTGTTGTTCAGCCAGGGCAATCGCTTCCGCGCCGGTTGCCGCCTCCCCTACCACCCGCATATCCGGCAGAGAAGCGAACAAAGCCCGTAAGCCATCCCGAAAAAGCGTATGATCATCAGCGATGAGAATGCGAATGGGTTCCGTCATGGGTTAAGAGTGTAGTATGGGTAAACGAATAGAGACGTGAGTCCCTTCTGCGGGCGCAGCGCGCAGGTCAAACGCGCCGCCCAATTCGGCGGCGCGCTCACGCATAGAGGCCAGGCCGACGCCGGAGGAGGGGGCTTCTGGTAAGCCTACGCCATTATCAGCAATCTCCAGGTATAAGCTGTCGCCAACAACAGATAGTTTGACGCGACAATGCGTAGCGCGGGCGTGGCGGACGACGTTGGTTATCGCTTCCAGGGCAATGCGATAAGCGGCTACTTCTACAGCCGCCGATAAGGGTGGCAGCGCGGTTGGCGCGTCTACGGTGATAAGCAAGCCATTGCCGCTGTTTTGGGCGGCGTATTCGCCCAGCGCCGGCGCCAGCCCCAGTTGGTCTAGCGCGGGCGGACGTAAATTATACGCCAGTCGCCGTATATCTTGAATCGCTTCCTGAATTTCCCGTTTGAGTTCAAGCAGAAGGTGGTCGGTCGTTTCGATAGAGGCCGGGCGGGGTGTTTCCGGTTCTTGTCGCAGGTAATTGCGGGCGGCATCCACCTTCAAGGTAAGCGTGGCTAACTGCGGCCCTAACCCATCGTGCAAATCGCGGCGCAGGCGGCGGCGTTCTTCTTCACGGGTGGTTACCAGTCGTTCGCGGGAACGCTGCAAGTCGGTGGTGAGCCGGGCGGCATGAACGGCTGCGCCTGCCTGCCGCGCCACGTTTTCTAGCAGTCGCCGCTCCGCCGGAGTGAACGCCTCCCCCGGCGCGCGGGGCGCAACCAGCAGTTGGCCGATGGTTTGGGCGTGATAGATCAGGGGAAAGGCGAGGGGCGCAGGATGAGAGGTCAAGAGCGAGGGATAAGCCGCCAAAATCTCTACCGCCCCGCGACTCATCTGCTCTCCCACTTCTCCATTACCCACAATCGCCACGTAGGGCAGCTTTAACGTCTGGGCGATGGTTTCCACGAGGGTGGGTAGGGTTTCGGCCGGCGCGACCGTTTCTTCCAGCCGTCGCCCCAACGCGGTCAGAACGGTGATGGGGTCGTCTCGTTCGCCGTACATGAGGCGATTGACAGCCGTTTGCAGACGTTGGCGCGCAGGATTGAACAGAATGGCGATCAGCCCGGTGGCAAACACCGAGAGCGCCAGGCTGCTGCCGCTTTGAAAGAGATTGCTCATGAGGCCGACGAGCAGGACGTAAACGACCGTTACCAGCAGCGTCAACCCGCCATACACCACCGTGCGGTTGATGATCAGGTCAATGTCCCATAAGCGATAGCGCAAAATGGAGAAGCCGATAGCCAGGGGAATAAAGCATTGGGCCAGCATCAACCCCAGTAAATTTATCACGGGGCCCCAGGTGAATGCCGGCAACAAAACCCCCAACGACAAAGGAACCACCAGGATAATATAAAACCCAAATCCCAAAACGACCCACTTCATCTGTTGGCGTTGCCCCGGGTCGGTACAGGTGCGGTAGCGATATAACTGTGCGCCCACGGCTATGACCAACGCCGCGAAAAAGGCGGTGGTGAAAATGGCCCACATATTGGCAAAAGGAGCGGGGATATGCAAGAAGACGCCGAGGACGTATGCGCCAAACATGATGCAAAGTAAGAGGGCAGGCCAGCGCGTCCAACGCGGTACAAAACGACCATCAGGGAACAGGTAAAAGAATAAAACCAGGCTGCCCAATGTGCCCGCCATGAGCAGAGAGACCAGGGAGGATTTAAGCGGCATCCAGACTGGCAGCCGCCACGTATCCATATTGCTGCTTAAAATCCAGGGAGCCGCCAGAATGAGGAAAGCGGAGACAAACAACCCCATTTTGTCGTTGGACTTGTACCAAAAGATAACGAACCCCGTCAGTAAGGTGATTGCAGTGGACAAAGATTCCAGAATGGTCACCAGGCGGACAAAATCGCCGTAAGGCATAACGGTTTGCACCGCTGATCGCGTTTCGGTAACCACCCATTCGCCATACGTGACCCAGTAATTCTGCGGCCACGTATGGCTCAGGGTCAGCAACACCAACGCCGTCAGCGCCAGCCAGATCAGGCGGCCCGTCCACAACCAACCCCCGCTGAGGGTCATTCTTGTTGCCGGCTGCCCAATGGCAGGTGAAACCCTGTCCATGTTCATCAACATTCCCTTCAAAACCCGCCCATGCTTTGAAAACAGTTTCACGCGGAGACGCGGAGGGCGCGGAGACCTGTAGGACAAACTGTTAGTTTGTCCGCCCGATTATGGAAAATCAGGCTACAACTGTAATCTAAGTAGATCCAGATTTTCGCCACGAATCCTTCGACGATGCTCAGGACAGGTTTTACGAATTACACGAAAAAGGCATCTAATCTAATTCGTAAAATTCGTGTCATTCGTGGCTGATTCTGGATCTGCTGAATCTACCGAGAATCAACGCGAACACGGCAGCGGTGACGAAAGGCGAGCCGAGTAAAAAGAAAGCGATAATGTCCAGGGGGAGCGCCAGCAGTAAAATAATCGCGCTCCAGCGCGGCCAGAAACGTGAGCGCCAGATGCTAAGACCTACACCCGTTGCCCCCATGCTTAGCAGCAAACCACCAATACTGGTAGCCGTAAACGCCGCTTGTCGCCCATTCTCACCCGCATAGGGCAGGTCGGTGAAGAGCCAGAATTCAGCCGCCGTGCCGGCAGCCATGATGAGGACGCCGCCCAGAGCTAGAATGGCGGCCCAACGCCCATATCCAGCCAACGCCCGCCACACGCCAACCCACCCCCCTGCCATCAACAGTAGGGCCGCTGCCATGAGCCGGTTGAGTAGTTCGTAGGTCTGGTAAACAGCCGTCCCTGGCGCACCCCAGCCTGTGACAGAAAAGGCGACGAGGAGGGGAATGGCTGTTAAGCCGCCCACTAAACTCAAAATACCCCAAAATCGCAAACTGCCCATCCTGCCGATCACTCCGCTGCAAACCGCAAATACACACCGATCCCTGCCCATGCCAAAACCAGGGGCAGCGCCGGACTGTTGGGCCAGTAACCGGTCAGCGCCTGCTCAAAAAACATCGGCGGCACGAGGACCGCGCTGACGATAAGCAGCCAGCCCAACCAGCGGGGCGCATTGGCTTGCTGGTGACAGTCCCATCCGTAAAACACAGAAGCGACAATGACCACCAATAGAGCCAGCATTTCCAGGCCAAACCCCATTTGCCACAAGAATGAGGAAAAAATCCCCAGACCATATGAAACATAATCGCTGGCGGCAGCAACCAGCAAAGCGTAGCTAAGAATCTTGTACCAGTGGCGATGGCGCTTATTCTCAGTGGCATAGCGATGATGAACCGCCATCACCGTCGGGATGAGCAGCAGGTAAACGAGGAAAAAGTAACGACCATAACTATGATACACCACTTCTTCCGCCGCAAAAGTAAATGCGCCTTGCTCCGCCAGCCATTGGCCAATCGTGCGTACCAATAAGGGTTTCTGTTCCCAAATCAGACGGCCGCCATCATAGACCCAAATCGTGGCCATGAAGGGGGTGAGAATGAGCCAGATGATGAGACTGAGAACCGCCCCCAACTCACCCCATCGCCAAAACATCTTGTTACCCATTGCCCCTCTGTTCATTTCTAGCGGCTTAATCCTGCCATCTCAAGTTGAAGGGATTTTTCCAACCACATTATCACACCAAGCCCCAACAGTCCCAGAGCAAATAAGGTGCGGAAGAAGAGGAAAACAGCCGTTATCGTTTCGCCACTGAACAGAAAAAAGCCAATAAATCCCATCATGCCGGTTGCCAACGGCAGCCACTGCCACCGGGCCAACGCCGGTTGGCGCAAATTGAGGATGCCAAACCAGATCAAGCCGCTAATTAACAACAACAATCCGACGATCACAATGAAAAAGAAATTCTCCGCATAAGGCAGCAGCGAAGGCGGCACAACGTTAGCGACGGCAGAGATGAAGCCAATGTGCCCCACTGCCAGCACAATGCCGCCGCCACAGAACAGGCGCAGCGCGTTTTTGCCAGCCCGCCCCACCCGCTCTGCATATAACTGCCAAAACCCCATATACCCGACGATGAACGCGGCCTGCCCGATGAGGATCAACAACCCATCCTGCCCCGAAATCACGTCCGCCATCCAGCGAGAGAAAAAGAGGCGGCTCATTTCGTTGAGTTTGTTGACCAGAAAGAGCAGACTACCGATCATAAAGGCGCTCCCCCCCCAGCGAGCGGCGTCGTTTGTCAGGTTCATTGTCTCTCCTTATTAACTGTCCGTAAATAACCTGGCGGTTTTCGCTCGTAGTAACCGCTTTAGCGG
>CAYQYJ010000070.1:0-4079 GCA_964421605.1 uncultured Ardenticatenaceae bacterium
CAGTCCTCCTATCTCGCTTTACGCCTGTCTTTTTGTTATACTCTGAGCAAATGACATTACTCAGAACTGTGGAGGCACTCCAGTGAATTCTAGTAAATACACAAAATGGTTCGTGTATCTGCTTATTGGCGTTGGCTTGATAGCCATCTTATGGAGCCAGAGCAACGCACAGCCAATCAGTGACGAAATCTCCATCAGCCAACTGGCCGAATCCATCCTGGCGCGACAAGTAAAAGAGGTCACGGTGGGCAGCGATGGACAAGAGATCACCGTCATCTACAAGAACAGTCAGCGCCCGTCCAGCACGTCACAAATCAGCGGCGTCACTTCCCTGGAAGAGGTGTTGCGGGAATATGGCGTTACTGCCGATTATTATGGCGAGGACGGCACTATTATCACCTATGAAAAACCTGGGCAATTTGGCGCCTGGGTAAACGTGTTGAGCTTGTTTTTGCCGGCAATCCTCATCATTGGCTTCATCTACTTCATCTTCCGCCAGGCGCAGGGAACCAACAACCAGGCAATGGCCTTCGGCAAGAGCCGGGCGCGTATGCTCACGGGGGATCATCCGACCGTGACCTTTAACGATGTCGCCGGCTGCGATGAAGCCAAAGAAGAACTGCAAGAAATTGTTGAATTCCTGAAAGAACCGGAAAAGTTCGTCACCTTTGGCGCTCGCATCCCGAAAGGCGTACTCCTCGTTGGCTCCCCTGGCACAGGCAAGACGCTCATGGCTAAAGCCGTTTCTGGGGAAGCTGGCGTGCCTTTCTTCTCCATCGCCGGCTCGGAATTCGTGGAAATGTTCGTCGGCGTTGGCGCCAGCCGCGTGCGCGACCTGTTTGAACAAGCCAAGCGGCACAGCCCGTGTATCATTTTTGTGGACGAAATTGACGCCGTGGGGCGGCAGCGCGGCGCAGGGCTGGGCGGCTCTCACGACGAACGGGAGCAGACGCTCAACCAGATTTTGGTGGAAATGGACGGGTTTAGCACCGACACCTACGTCATTATCCTGGCGGCTACCAACCGCCCTGACATTCTCGACCCGGCTTTGATGCGTCCAGGGCGCTTCGACCGCCGCGTGGTCATTGACCGCCCAGACGTGCGGGGTCGTGAAGCGATTTTCAAAGTCCACATGAAAGGCAAGCCGCTGGCTTCCAACGTGGACGTCGAGGTGTTAGCCAGAGCGACGCCAGGCTTTGTAGGGGCGGACATTGAAAACACGGTCAATGAGGCCGCTTTGCTGGCGGCGCGACGCAACCGTAAAAGCATTGGCATGATGGAGTTTCAGGAAGCCATTGAGCGGGTGCAGCTTGGGCCGGAGCGCAAAAGCCGCGTCATGTCCCAGGAAGAACGGGAGATTACGGCTTACCACGAAGCGGGGCACGCCATCGTCAGCCATATGCTGCCGCACGCTTCGGAAGTACGCAAAGTGACCATTATTCCGCGAGGCATGGCTGGCGGCGTGACCTGGTATCTGGATGAAGACCTGAACTACCTGAGCCGCTCTAAATTTAAAGCCATGATCGCCACGGCGTTAGGCGGGCGGGTGGCTGAAGAAATTGTATTTGGCGAAATCACCACGGGCGCGGGCAGCGACTTGCAGTATGTTACGCGGCAGGCGCGGGCTATGGTGACGCAGTATGGCATGAGCGAAGACCTGGGGCTGCGCGTTTATGGCGAACGGCAAGAACTGGTCTTCCTGGGTCGGGAAATCAGCGAACAACGCGATTACTCCGACGCCGTCGCTGAAAAGATTGATGAAGAAGTGCGCTTCATTATTGACGAACAGTACCAGCGCGCCCACCGCATTTTGAGCGAGAACCGGGATAAGTTAGAACTTATAGCGCGGAAGCTGCTAGAAGTGGAGTCCTTAGAGGCGGAAGAGTTCGTGGCTTTAATGGAAGGGCATGATCCACCGGCAACGCCTCCCAGCAGCAAACCATCGCCCAAAGCGCAGTCGCCGGCAGCCAGCAGCGAGGTCAAATGGACACCGCCAACGCTGGATATGCCGCCGGCGCCATCCCCCGCCTGAAGCGGCGCTGCACACCCTGTAACTTTGCCGCGAAACGTGAAACGTGAAATGTTAGCCAGCGTTTCACGTTTCACGTTTTATGCTTTATGAGCCAATCTCTCACCAACCTGTTGGCTTTGATCAATGATGTCCTGGAAGCAGCCATCGTCATTTTTGGCTCGGCTGTCGTCTTATACAACCTGCCTCATTGGCGGCGTGACCGGGTGACGCGGGCGTTCTCCAATTTGATCATTTTTGTGGTGATCGTCTATCTGACGGAACTGTTGGCCAGCCGCACCATTGCCCCCCTGTCCGCAGAAACCTGGTTGCGGTTGGGGTGGATTGGTATAGCCCTGGTTCCCGCCGCCCAATATCATCTCTCGGACACGCTGCTAACCACCACCGGGCATTTTTCGCGGCGGCGACTGGTTTTTGTGGGCATTTTCTACCTGGTTGGCTTATTGGTCCTGGGGCTGGCTTTAACAACCCATTTGTTTGCCTCGACGTTAGTTCCGGTGCCGCGTGCGCCGCATCTTCGTTCGGGTCCCCTTTTCTGGCTCTTTACGCTTTATTACGTGGGGGTGGCGACTGCCGGCATTTATAACGTCTGGTTTGCGCGGCAGCGCTGCGTCACCTCTACTACTCGCCGCCGTATGACCGTCATTTTACTGGCTTTTCTGGCGGCCCCCTTGGGCGTCTTTCCCTACCAGCTTATCAATAACGCCTCCCAAATTCGTCTGCCCATCTGGCTGCTGCTTATTCTGGGCAACCTCGTCGTGGGCCTGATGTTCGCCCTCCTCACCTACTATCTGGCTTACTTTGGGCGCGTCTCCCCAGACCGCGTTGTGCGCGTGCGCCTGTTCAAGTTTATGGCCCGCGTGCCCATGACGGGCACCATTGTGCTGCTGGTTTACGTCCTGGTCAATCGCACCAGCCCCTTGCTAGGCCTGCCAGCGGACACCATGGCGGCTATTGCCGTTGTCGCCGCCGTTATGCTTGTAGAATGGGCTGTACACAACTACAAACGCCCGTTGGAGCGTGTCTTGCAGTTAAACAACGATCCTGACGTGCGCCGCATCCAGGAACTCAGCGAGCGCATTTTGACCACGCGCGATTTGCACCAATTCCTGGAAAGCGTTCTGACAGCCACCTGCGACGCTTTGCGCACGCCCACAGCGTTTGTTGCCGCTATCACAGCCGACGGGCCCCGCCTGGAAGTCGTGGTGGGCCCGCTGCGCGCGCCAGACGACCTGTGGGAGGCAGAATCATGGCAGAACCTGACCAGCGACAGCCCAGAGTTGGAGCGCAGCAACGAGTTTATCTTATGGCATAATTACTGGATACATCCCTTGTACGATCGCAGCCAGGAGTTTATGCTGGGTATTTTGGGCATGGAAGGACGTTCTCCCACGCCCAACCTGTCGCCCGATGAAACGCTGGTTTTCCAACGCCTGCTGCACCAGGCGGCTTCCGCCCTGGAGGATCGCCTCTTGCAGCAAGAGGTTTTTGCGGCGGTGGAAGGGCTGCTGCCAGAGATTACAGCCTTGCAGCGGCGGCGCAGCGCCGCCACGTATGGCAGCGCGCCACAGTTGACCCAATCGCTCACGCGCAACGCCCACTCCGCCAGCGAGGAAGAAACCATTCTCAACGATCCGGGTTTTGGCGATATGGTGCGCGATGCGCTGTCCCATTACTGGGGCGGCCCCAAATTGACCGAAAGTCCGCTGATTGGTCTTCAGGTGGTGCAAGAAGCCCTGGCGGAGCATGAAGGCAACCCCACCAAGGCGCTGCGGGCAATCTTGCAGCGGGCCATTGAGCAGCAGCGTCCGCTAGGGGAACGGCGCATGACGGCGACAGAGTGGATTCTTTACAATATCCTGGAGCTTAAGTTTGTGCAGGGGCAGAAAGTGCGAGATATTGCCCGCCGCCTGGCGATGAGCGAATCTGACCTGTACCGAAAACAGCGAGTAGCTATTGAAAATGTGGCGCGGGCGGTCTCCCAGATGGAGCGGGAAGCCACGAATCAACAGGTAACAGAAAACGGGCAACAGGCAACGGAAAACGGGCA
>CAYQYJ010000070.1:4179-12517 GCA_964421605.1 uncultured Ardenticatenaceae bacterium
CGCCGATGTCCAGGTGAATGCGGATGCGCTGTGGCAGGTATGGCAGGCGGGCAAACCAGGGGGGGCGAATTTGCACGGTGGGATAGTCGCGCAGCGGCAGTTGTTGGTTCAAGTAAGCCAGGGCCAAGGGAAGGGGCTGCCCGGCGGCGGTTTGCAGGGGACCCTCCAGGTTTAGCTGCGCAGCAATAAAACCTTGCCCTATCATCTCAAAACTTACCCGCCCCTGGTTATCCACGCCAAAGACGTCGCCGCTGCGAAAAGTTAAGGTTTCTGGCACTAACTCATAACCCGTGCGCACCGCCTGCGCCAACTGTTCGTAGACCAATCCTACGGCTTGGGACTCATCCACGGCAGTCGCTTGCAGTTCGGCGCGCATTTCCAGGATTAACCGGTCCGCCTGTTCCCCCACAAAGCGCGAGTAGGTTTCGTGTTCCAGATTGAGCAGACGTAGGGAGTCTCGCGCCAGGAATTCATTTTCAGCCAGCAGCAACTCCATTTCGGCCACCGCCAGGGTCTGTAACTGCTGCCAGACCTGCGCCCGCAGCCGCTCCTGGTCGGCGGATGTGACGGCTCGCACCAGGCGGGTGGCGCCGCCTGTAAGCGCGTCCAGGTTGCGCACTTCCAACTGCAACGCCAGCGACCCTTCCAGGCGATTGATGGTGTTGGCGGGCACATTTCCTTGCGGGCCAGGGGCCACGGCGACAATTTCCGCTTCTGCCGTGCCGCCAATGACGCCAGGCACGTCAACAGGGGCAATGGTTTGAAATGTCTGTAGTTGTCCAGCGGTGGCGGTGACGCGCGTGCCGGCAGGCACGGTCACCGGCTGCGGCAGGCGATTGGCAAAAATGACCTGACCGCGCGCGGGCGCATCGGGTACTTCAATGCTGCCCGTCGTTTCGACGTCGGCGCGCCATTCGGTGGTAACGACCAGCCGCCGCCCCGGCACAGACGCCCCGCTGTAATTGACGCTGTCCAGTTGCGGATCAGCCACAATCTGGCGGGAGACCTGAATGGGTTCAATTTGCGGTTTGAGCGTCAGGGTGGCCCCAGGCAGGGCGTAGACAGCGCCAACAAACAAGGCAGCCAGGACGGTGAAGAAGAGGAGAATGCCGGCATAGCGCCACAACCAACGCTGCCACAAGGGGGAAGGCGTCATGCGGCGGGCCATTTCCCGCCGATCATCCTCATGCAAAGGCGTAGCAGGCCGCAATTGATGGCGGGTATGCCGCCAGGCGCGGCGACGTTCCGCCGCTTTCACCGTTCTGAAGGTAGGAATGCCCTGCGTTCTGGCATTCTGGCTGAGGCGGCTGTCACGGGTGACAAGCCCTACCTCGATGCGGCGCGCCTCAGCAAAGCGACGCAGCCGCACCAGGTCAACGCTCTCGGTTAACAACTCCGCTGCGGCAGGCAGCGCCAGAATGACGCGAGACGCGCCGCTCCACTCAAGACGATCACAGATGGAGACCAGATCGTCTTCTTCATCCAGGTAGATAACAGCCGGAGACGCCATAGCGGCAATGCAATCGGGTAGTCTGGTCTATAGGGGGCGGAGGCTGCCAGCCACCAGAGCGGGCACAGCCGCCAGGGCTTCAGGCAGCCTGGCAGCGTCTTTGCCGCCAGCCTGCGCCATGTCGGGGCGCCCGCCGCCGCCGCCACCCATGATTTTGGCAACGTCGCGGGCGAGGTTGCCGGCATGAACGCCCCGGCCTAACAGCGCTTTCTGCACCATAGCCACCAAAACTGGACGAGCCTCAGACGCCGAAGCCAACACGATCACGTCGCTGACATTTCTATCGCGCAGGCGGTCCGCCAGTTCACGCAAACCCTCGGCGTCAGCGTCGGCGACAGCAGCCGCCAGCACCGAGACGCCATCCACCATCTGTACCTGCGCCGCCAGTTCGTCGAACTGCGCCAGCAGCAGACGGCGGCGCAGCGCCTCGTGCGCTTTTTGCAGCGCTTTGTGTTCAGCCAGCAGCGACTCTACGCGCGTCTCCAACTCAACGACGGGTGCGTTCAGTTTGTGCGACAGCCGCGTCAGGGCGTTTAGCCGCTGGCTGACGAAAGCCTGCGCGCCTGCGCCTGTAACAGCTTCCACGCGGCGGATGCCGGCAGCCACCGCTTCTTCATGCGTGAAATGGAACAGACCAATCTCGCCTGTCTGGTTGACGTGCAAACCGCCGCACAGTTCAAAACTGTATAATGGCTGGCGACCATTGCTGCCAATTTGAATGGTGCGCACAATCTCGCCGTATTTCTCGCCAAACAGGGCCATAGCGCCAGCCTCAATGGCCTCTTTTTGCTTCATGTGGGCGACGTTGACGGGCCAATCGCGCCAGATAGCTTCGTTAATGGCGCGTTCAATCGCCGCCAGTTCGTCTTCGCCCAACGCCTGAGCGTGGGTAAAGTCAAAGCGCAGGCGGTCAGGCGCAACCAGCGAGCCAGCCTGGGTGACGTGTTTGCCCAGGCGCGCCCGCAGTTCACGGTGCAGCAGGTGCGTGGCGGTATGGTTGCGGCGAATGTCCCAGCGGCGCGCGTCATCTACGGTCAAGAGAGCCGTTTGTCCCACATGAAATGCGCCGCGTACGACTTCGCCCACGTGGATTACCAGACCGGGGATGGGGCGGCGGGTGTCGTCTACGCGGAATTCGCTGCCCGTTTCGGGAACAGTGATGACGCCCGTATCGCTGACTTCGCCGCCCGCCTCCACGTAGAAGGGGGTAGCGCCCGTAATGATGCTGAGCTTTGCGCCCACGCCAGCAGAGGTCACTTTTTGCCCATCTTGCACCAGCGCCAGAATTTCGGATTCCATTTCGGGGCCGCTGTACGGGTCGTAGTCTACGCCAGATGCCGGCAGCCGGCCCAACCGCACCAGTTCCGCCAGCACGCTGTCAAACACATCCTGGCCCGTGGTGTACTGCCCAAACGCGCCCGCGCCGCTGGCTTGCGCGTGCGCATCCCGCGCCGCGTTGAAGCCAGCTTCATCTACGGTAAAGCCATGTTCCTTAGCCACATCGCGGGTAATTTCCACGGGCAAGCCATAGGTGGCGTACAAGGTAAAAGCCGTATCGCCATCTATCTGCGTCTCGCCACGCTGCCCCAATTCCGCCAATAAATTATCCAGACGGGCCAGCGCCGAATCGAGCGTGCGGCTAAAGCGGACTTCCTCCTGAGTCAGGGTGTGTTTAATATGTTCCAGCCGCAGCCGTAGTTCAGGGTAAACGTCGCCCATTGTCTCTGCCAGCACGCTGGCGACTTCCGCCAGGAATGGTTGGGTAAAGCCCAGGCTGCGGCCAAAGCGGGCAGCGCGGCGAATGATCATGCGAATCACGTACCCTTCGCCCACGTTGCCAGGGACGACGCCATCCCCAATGAGAAAAGTAGCCGCCCGGCCATGGTCGGCAATGACGCGGTAAGCCACATGCTCTGCCGCCCGTTTCTCATCGTTGTGCCCCAACAGTTCTTGAATGCGAGTCATAACGGGCAGAAACAGATCCGTATCATAGTTGCTGTCGCCGCCCTGTAGAACCCGCGCTACCCGTTCCAGCCCCATGCCCGTATCAATGGAGGGATGCGGCAGGGGATGCAGTTCGCCGCTTTCGTCTCGCTCAAACTGCATAAAAACCAGGTTCCACAATTCCAGATAGGCGTCATCCACATTAACCCCTGCCGCCGTCTGTTCTGCCAGGGGGCCCAGGTAATAATGAATTTCAGAGCAGGGCCCGCAGGGGCCAGTCTCGCCCATTTCCCAGAAGTTGTCCTTCTTGCCAAAACGCAAAATGCGTTCTGGAGGTAAGTGCCTCCGCCAATACCGCTCCGCCTCGTCGTCATCGGTGTAAATGGTGGCCCACAACCGTTGTTTGTCCAGTTGCAGTACACCTGTCAGGAATGTCCAGGCAAAGTCAATGGCTTGTTCTTTGAAATAGTTGCCAAAGGAGAAGTTGCCTAACATCTCGAACATGGTGTGGTGGCGCACGGAGGGGCCAACGTTTTCCAGGTCGTTTTGCTTGCCCTGGATGCGCATACATTTTTGGGCAGAGACAGCGCGCTGGTAATCCCGCTTTTCTTTGCCCAGAAAGACGTTGGTGAACTGGTTCATGCCGGCATTTGTAAACAACAACGTGGGGTTGTCGTGATTTGGCAGCGGCGAACTGGGTACAACCTTGTGCCCATTTTCTTCAAAAAACTCTAGAAACGCTTTGCGAATCTCTGCACTCGTTTTCGGTACAGTCATAGCTTACTATCCTCATCAACCAGATTTTGCGTCAGACAGGATGGTATCCTGTCCTTCTATTGTATCGTGTCCAGGCAAATTGCAAATTTGCCTGAGGGCGTCAGCCCCGCCTGCGGCGGGGCTGACGCCTACTTTTCTGGGCAAGTTTGGGCGCATACGCGCCCAAACTTGCCCATCGTCGCTATTTTGCTGACCCTAGCCATAAAAAAACCTCAGGAATTCCGCCGAACTCCTGAGGTTTTCTCGCTTTCGCCAATCGAATTGGCTATTCGGAAATCATCAGTTGCCAGGCGTCGCGGAAGGATTGACCAGCCAGGGCGTTCCAGTCCAGGCGGGCCATTTCCTGCTCAATAGCGGCAGCCAGTTCGCCGCCGTTGAGTTGGCGATCGGCAGCGGCTACTTGCGCCAGGAACAGACGCAGTTGAGCTACCTGCTGCGCGGTCAAGATGGCGTCATTCTTGGCCCCAGCAATTTGCTCCAGACCAGGCGCAGCATCCACCAACAGGTCAGCCGCCAGCGCGCGCAATCCAGGGAAGCGCAGCAGCAAGTAGCTGATGCGGTTGGTGTGGCTTTCGTACAGGGCGCGGTATTGGCGGCCCACGTCGCTGGCGCTCAGGGCATAGTCGCGGAAGCGGTAGATGCTGTCCGCCACCGAGAGCGCATCCAGGCCAGAGAACAGGTTGGCGTCGTGCAGGACGGTGTTCGCTGCGCATTGACCCGGATCGGGACAGGGACCGGGATCGGGAATGGGGTTGGGGTCGGGCGTCAGTTTGGCGTAGATCAACAGATTCAGCGAGCAGGCGGGATCGCTGACGACGCCGCGGGTGGCGGTGTCGTTGATCAGGGTGGAGATTTGGGCCGGCGTCGCGCCCGGATACTGCTGCAAAGCCAGAGCAATCACGCCCGCCACGTGCGGCGAAGCCATCGAGGTGCCGCTGATGGTGTTGGTGGCGGAGTCGCTGCTGTTCCAGGCGGAGGTAATGTCCACGCCAGGAGCGAACACATCCAGGCATGGGCCCCAGTTGGAGAAGGAAGCGCGGGCGTCAGTGTCATCTGTGGCGCCGACGGTGATAGCTTCGGGCACGCGGGCGGGCGAAGTATCACAGGCGTCACCGTTGTTATTGCCGGCAGCCAGAGCAAAGTGGACGCCAGCAGCAATAGCATTCTGCACGGCGGTGTCCGTGGCGGCAGAAACAGAACCGCCCAGACTCATATTAGCTACGGCGGGGCTGTTGTGGTTGGCTGCTACCCAGTCCACGCCCGCCACCACATCAGCAGTGGAACCAAAACCCGCGCAGTTGAGCACGCGCACGGCATAAAGCAGGGTGTCGGGGGCTACGCCGTAGGTCACGCCGCCCACAGTGCCGGAGACGTGCGTGCCATGACCATTACAGTCAATGCCGTTTTGACCGTCGCCCACGGCGTCGTAACCAACGGAAGCACGGCCTTCAAATTCGTTGTGCGTGATGCGAATACCTGTGTCAATGATGTAGGCGTGCACGCCCGCGCCTGTGGCGCTGACGTTGTAAACGTTGTCCAGAGGGAGATTGCGCTGGTCAATGCGATCCAGCCCCCAGGTGACGTCGGCAAACATCAGATGCTGCGCTTCCACGTAAGCCACGTTGGGGTTGCTGCGGATGGCGGCGAGGGCGTTGGCGGGGAGTGTGCCGGCAAAACCATCCAGCGCTGTTCCATACACAAAGTCCACCTTACCGCCCAACGCTTCAACAGTCGTCACGGCGGCAGACAGCGCGCTGTCGCTGGCGCTGTCCTTTAACACCACAATATATTTATCAGCCAGGACGCCAGCGGCGTCCAGGCCAAGCAGCGGCGCCTGCGCGCCGCTGGTGGCAGCCGCGCGGGTGGTCTGGTAACCAACCGCCAGCGCTGCCAGGGCCAGCGCTATCCATAACAACAAACGAACTCGGGATTTGAACATAAGCCTCTCTCCTGTTTTGTGGGAACTACGGTATTGAGGATTCCAAGTTTACCGAAAAATGAACAGGATTCCAAGAAATTGCCGGCGAAAGCGCGTCAGGGAAATTCTTAGACCATTCTTATCCAACTACGGTATCATTGTCTGACTATCTGGGCTCTCGCCTGTGCCGGCAGCGAGGCTGAGCAGCCCTTTATTGGCTAAAATTGCCCATAAAAATGGGCGTCAACCCTGCCTACGGTGGGGTTGACACCCACTACAATTAAGCGCAGTGCTACCCTTCAGACTGCCAGGAGAATAACATGATTATCAAAGAGAAAGTAGTAAAAGCGCTAAATGCGCAAATTGTGAGCGAGTTCGCAGCAGCCGCGCAGTATACGGCGATTGCCGTCTATTTCGACGAGGAAGGGCTGCCAGACCTGGCGGGCTTCTTTTATCGCCAGTCGGATGAAGAGCGGATGCACGCCATGAAGTTTGTGCATTTCATGCTGGAAACGGGGGCCAAACCCATCATCCCCGGCATTCCCCCATTGCGTAATGAGTTTGCCAACGCCGCAGACGCCGTTGGGTTTGCCTTGCAGCAGGAACTAAAAGTAACAGACCAGATCAACAATCTGGTATCGTTGTCGGTGGCGGAGTCAGACCACACCACCAATAATTTTCTGCAATGGTTTGTGACGGAGCAGGTAGAAGAAGTGGCGACGATGACCCAACTGCTACAGACGATTAAACATGCCGGCAGCAACCTCCTCCTGGTGGAAGAGTTTGTGCGTCGGTTCGCTGTCCCTGGCGCAACCGCCGATGGCGCAGTTGCTTAATGGCAGCTATAGCGGTGCGTCGCATCTCCTGAGATACGACGCACTGCTGTTAGAGGGGCAGCGGGGAGAGTAAACGTCCGGTCACTTCGCCAAAACCAACGCGGTAACCATCCCCCTGCGCCCAACCGGTCAGCGTCAGGCGGTCGCCATCTTCCAGGAATTTGCGCGTTTCGCCGTTGGGCAAAACCAGCGGGCGGCTGCCGCGCCAGGTGAGTTCCAGCAGCGAACCGTAGGCGTCGGGGGTGGGGCCGCTAATGGTGCCAGAAGCCAGCAAGTCGCCGGGGCGCATGTTGCAACCGGTGATGGTGTGGTGGGCTAACTGCTGGCACATATTCCAGTAGAGGGTGCGGAAGTTGGAGCGGGCAATCACGGTGGGGGCCGTCATCTGGGCGCTTTGCAACTGGACTTCCAGGTGAATGTCGTAAGCCCAATCGCCGCTGCTTTGTAAATAGGGCAGCGGCAAGGGGTCTTGCGGCGGGGAGGGACAGCGAAATGGCTCCAGCGCCGCCAGGGTGACTATCCAGGGGGAGATGGAAGTCGCCAGATTTTTCGCCAGGAACGGCCCCAGCGGCTGGTATTCCCACTTTTGAATGTCGCGGGCGCTCCAGTCGTTAACCAGCGCCAGACCAAAGATATGGTTGGGGGCAGCGTTAACGGGAATGGGATGGCCCAAGTCATTGCCTGGGCCAACAAAGAAACCCATCTCCAGTTCAAAATCCATCAGGCGGCTGGGCCCGAACATGGGCGACTCCGCGCCGTCGCGGATGGTTTGACCATAGGGGCGGTGGATGTCTGTGCCACTGATAACGACTGAACTGGCGCGCCCGTGATAGGCGACAGGCAAGTGCAGCCAGTTAGGCATGAGGGCGTTTTCTGGGCCGCGAAACATGACGCCCACGTTGGTGGCGTGTTCACGGGAGGAGTAGAAGTCGGTGTAGTCGCCAATTTGCGCCGGCAGGTGCATGACGACCTGGGATTGGGGAAAGAACAACTTTTGCCGCAGTTCGGCGTTATCGCGCAGCGTGGGCGTGTTCGCGTCTAGCAAATGCTGCAACGCGGCGCGCACCGCCAGCCAGACGTCTGAGCCGGCAGCCATGAAGTCGTTCAGGCTGGGCTGGTTGAAGAAATCCGTTTCCAGCAAACCATATTGTTCCAACTGCGCCAGGTCGAGCACGTAGTCGCCAATGGCTACGCCGCCACGCGGCGGCCCGCCCGCGGCGGGGGCGAAAATACCGTAGGGCAGGTTTTGGATGGGGAAGTGGGATTCGGGAGAGACGGCGATGAAAGATTGTTGGCGCATGTTGGTTGATGTAGGGCAGGGAAAGGCAATAGTTAATTGGTGAATGGGTGAAT
>CAYQYJ010000071.1:0-12387 GCA_964421605.1 uncultured Ardenticatenaceae bacterium
CGCCGCTCTTTGCGCCGCTCCTTGCGCCGCTGTTGGCTGTGGCAGCCGCGCAAAGAGGCTTCCCATGCAGCCAGCCAGAACCAAAAATAACCATACCCTCCATTTGCCGCCTTGCGCCATACAATCCTCCAACGCCCAAGTATACGGACGCGCCCGTAACTCTGCGAGTTTGCCGACAAGCCAGATGGTACTTCTGGTTTTGCGGGGTTAAACCCATCCCCTCATCCCTTGCTATAATTCTCCAGGCAGGACACAAGGAGAAGATGACCCTATGCAGCTTTACTTTATTCGCCACGCCCAATCAGAAAACAATGCCCTGTGGATGCGCACCCGTTCCAGCGAGGGCCGCCTGGCTGATCCGGGTCTGACGACAACCGGATGGCGGCAAGCCCGTCTACTGGCGCAATTCCTGGCGCAAAACGCGGCCTCGGCGGCAACGGACGACTGGGACCCGCAAAATCGCTGTGGCTTTGGCCTGACGCACGTCTATTCCAGCCTGATGCGGCGGGCCGCTGCCACTGGCAGCGAAATCACCCAGGCGTTGAATTTGCCCTTAATTGGTTGGGCTGACATTCATGAGCGCGGCGGCATTTACTTGAAAGATGAAAGCTCTGGCGAAATGGTGGGGTTGCCTGGTGAAAACCAGGCCTTCTTTGCCGCTTACTATCCTCGCCTGCAGCCACCAGCCACTCTGGGCAACGACGGTTGGTGGCAAAATCGCCCCTACGAGACGCCAGAAGCGGCTGTAGATCGGGCGCAGCGGGTGATTAATCAACTGCTGGCTCGCCACGGCGGCACGGCAGATCGGGTGGCCCTGATCAGCCATGGCGGCTTTTACCATTCCTTCCTATCTGTCTTACTGGACTCCCCCCTGCAAGCCGCCAATCTGGGACACGTCAGCGACATCTGGGTGGCGCTGCACAACACAGCCATCAGCCGCTTCGATTTCTTTGAGGACAATCTTCTGGTGACCTATATGAACCGGGTGGACTTCCTCCCCGCAACTCTTATTACATAACAACAAAATCGGTCGCTTTTGTTCACGGGGCAATCAAGTTAACAGTAGGAAAATAGGTACGGTATCTGGCCGTCTCTCGGGTAATCACAGGAACTTTTATAACAGCGGCATGGGCGCCGATGAAGAAATCGGGCAAAGGAGAAGATTTTGTCCCCTGACTTCTCTTATATTTCAGGAAAACTTTACCTGCCAGAAACAAAGCTTCTTTGGGTAAGGATAGCAGGTGGAAACCTGCGGCAGCTATCGCTGCCTCCAGTTCTTCAATGCGACTAAACCCTATGGATAGTTCGGTATAAACAATGGGATTGATATACAATTCATGGGTCTCCCCATAATCGTTTAAGGTCCTTTCAGACCAGTCTACCCATTGCGGATCTGCCAGGAAGATGTCCAAAATCACGTTGGAATCAACCATAACCCCTTTCATGTATCCGACCTCGTTAAGGCCATGATCTCTTCAGTCGTCATTTTCACCGTAGCTATCCCACGTAACTTTGCAAATCGCGGGGTCGCGCCCTGGCTGTTCCTTTTTACCAGGTAAACACGCCCATCCGCACCCGTAACAAAATCTACCTCTGTTGCGGGCGTAATGTTCAGCTTATGACGAATCTCCAGAGGAATCGTTACTTGACCTTTTGTAGTGACACGCATCCTATCCTCCTTCACAGCTAGACAAAAAGCAGAAGTATTACCAGTAATACTCTTACTATTGTACATCTATTCGTTGACAACAACAACTTGTCTACTCATTTTCAGGCCTCTAGCACAGACATTTCTATGCTGCCGGGAGGTCATAATTCACGATCAACAATTCTTTAATGGGGCCGCGGTTGCTGGCTTTGCTGTTAATGTTGCGGCGGGCCATGATGGGGATCAGGCGATAATTATGCCCTTCATAAAGTTCGTAAACCAGCGGAGCCGTGGAGTTACTTAACATGACACGACAGCCGCGCCGCGTCAGTTCATGAACGGTTTGTGCCAGGCGACGCTGATCAGCAGCGTCAAAACCATACTGGTTGTAACTGGTAAAGCTGCTGGTAGCGGTCAAGGGGGCGTAAGGGGGATCAAAGTAGACAAAGTCGCCAGGTGCGGCGGTTTGCACAACTTCCGCAAAGTCTCCTGGCAGGAGCGTTACCCCCTGTAAGGCGGCGGCGGCGGCGCGTAAGCGCGCCGGGTCGCAAATCTTGGGCCGCTTATAGCGACCAAATGGGACGTTAAACGCCCCCTGGCGGTTCTCGCGGTACAGGCCATTGTAACAGGTTTTGTTGAGAAATATGAGGCGAGCGGCGCGTTGTGCCGGCAGCAACGTCGTCGGGTCCTGCGCCCGCACCTGGTAATAATAATCATGGTCATTGTAATGGGGCTGCAAAGCGCGAATGACGCCTTCCACGTTCTGTTGCACCTGTTGGTACAGTTCAATCAGGCTGGCGTTGACGTCGGATAACGTGGCGCGCGGGGGGCGCAAGTAGAAAAAGAGAGCGGCGCTGCCAATAAATGGCTCATAATAGTGGCGTATAGCGGGCAGCGGCGGCAGATAGGGCTGGTATTGCGACAGCAAGCGGACTTTGCCGCCCGCCCATTTGAGGAACGGGGCTACAGAGGCAGAGGACATGCTCCCATTATACTGGCATGAGCCGCCAGGCTGCACAGGCATTTTCGTCAAGCTGACGGCGGCGCCGTCGCCAGCGGTTCTGCCGTTTGTTCTGGCTGTAATTCCAGGCAATGCGCGGCGGCTTCCTCGATTTTCTGGCGGCTAAACAGCATCGGATGATAACGGTGGGCGTGCCAATCGGGAATACCATCCTGGTAATGCGGGCTGGCGGGGTGGGCAGATTGCCCGCCAGGGATGGCTGCCAGGCTGTTGTCCCATTCGCCAACGTCTAAAATCATGCGCGTGCTGGCAATGCTGTAAATTGGCTGCGGCGGAAAAAGGGGCGTCATGCCCGCCTGATTGACGGTGTAGCTGTCGCCGTTTAGCGGCAGGGTGATGGGCTTCCACAGCTTGCCCAGGCCCGGAATACGGCTGAGGTGGTTATGCAGCCGCACCTGATGCAGCCGTCCCCACGTCCAGGCGGCAGGGTCGGGCCCATATTGCTGCGCCAACTGCGCCAGCGCGCGCTGCAGCGCCGGGGCCAACAACGGACGCACGGCGCCTACCCAGGCGGGGGGATCCTTCTCCAACCAGCGCAAAGCGAGCTCCATAGACGTATTGTAAAAAGAGTTGCTGGGGAATCCTTCCAGAAATCCATTACCCAGCAGCAGTTCCGTCAGGGAACCAACCGCCTGCGTCATAGCCGATTCGACATAAAACGCAAAGAGGGCGAAAAACAGACTGGGTTCGACTTTGCCGGCATCCATCGTCCCATCCCAGGCAGCTAACAGCGTCAAAGCCCACGTCGCCAGTTCACTCGTCGCCGATTCCCTTTGCAAACAGGGCAACGCCGCAGCTAGAAAGCGCCGCGCAAACAAGGAAACAGCGTCCGTCTGGATAGCCGCCTGATCCGCCAGCGACAGCGGCGCCCGCTCTTTAATCAACGCCACGATACGGTCAGCCCGGTAATGAGGCAGCCACTCGCCCGTCAGCCAGTGAGGATAGCCATCGCCTACTACGCGATTGTTGGCAGTGACCACATACCCTTCAAGGGGGTCAACCTGCGCAGGCATTTCGGCAAAAGGAATCCAACCCTGCCAATCGTATGCTGTATCCCAGCCTGGCGCAGGCACCAGACCTTCGCCGCGCTGCCGCAGGGGCACCATCCCGGGCATCATGTAACCGATGTGCCCGTCTACGTCGGCGTAAACGACATTTTGCGGCGGAAAGCCCCAACCGCGCAGCCCACGGTGAAACGATTCCCAATCTGTGGCTTGCGCCAGCAGCAATAGTGTTTGCAGATGATCGCTGGGTGCAAACGCCGCCCATTGCAGCGAAAACGTGCGATGCTCTCCAGGAATCAACGAGGAGATAATCGGGCCGTGGCGGGTATAAGGCACATCGAGGACGACAGGCTGCCGCCGACCGCGTACCTTAATGACCTCCTGCCGCACAGCCATCTTCACCCAATGACCATCCTCTTCTACCAGCGTGGGATCGTCAGGGTGGAGCCGTTCTAGAAAGATATCCATTACATCGGGAAAGGCATTGGTGATCCCCCAGGCTACGCGCGTGTTGTGCCCGATAATCACGCCGGGCACGCCAGGGGAAGTAAAGCCGGTCACATTGTACCGCCCCCCCACCAGGTGGTTTTCGTACCACAAGGTGGGAAAAATGGCTGCCAGGTGAGGATCATTGGCTAGCATGGGGCGACCGCTCTGCGTCCACTGTCCATTGACCACCCAGTTATTGCTGCCCACATCTGGCCCGGCGGGCACGTATCCCAAAGGCAGGTAACGCATGGCTTCACGGTAGGCGTCCATCATGGCGGCTAACAGGCGGGCGCCAACGCGCTCAGAAGGCAATATCGTCTGGTAACTGTCGTCATAAGTGGGGGCCAGGTCGGCGGTCTTTTCGGGGCCGAGTTTTTCGATCAGCAGCGCCCGCCCCAATTCCGCATCCCAGTTGGCAGAGAGTCCCCAGGCTAACACCGCGCCCCACAGGGCGCTGTGCAGCGGCTGCCACGGTTCCGGGCGGCAAGCCAGCAAAGCGTATTCAACGGGCCAATTCCCCTGGGCAATAAAGGCATTGACGCCTTGGGCAAAGGCTTCCGCCGCCGCCCGCGACTCATCGCTGGCAGCGATGATTTGCGCCTCGCCCGCGCGCACCCAGCCGAAAATGCGGGCAATGCGGTCTGTGGGCAGCCCCGGCGGACCCACCAGTTCGCTCAATCGCCCACCGCCCAGTCGCCGGTTGCCATCCATCTGAAACAGCCGATCTTGCGCCTGGACGTAACCCTGGGCAAAGAACAGGTCATGTTCCGTCTGGGCGTAAATATGGGGGACGCCCCAGCGGTCGCGGATGATTTCTACGGGATGGCTCAACCCTTTCAGGGTAAAGCTGCCATCCAGACCGTGCAGCGGGCGCTGCCAAAACTGGCGCAGCGAGTGACGCACGGCGTAGCTAATGCCGGCAGCGCCTGCCGCCAGCAAAGTGGGGCCGAAAACACGTCGGGCAAAAAGGGGGGAACGTCTCATAGTAAAAGGGGAAATGGGTTGACGTTGGCGTCAGGGGGAGATGGGCAGCGGCTCTTTGAAGTCATACAGCCCATCACGAAAACCCCAGCGGCAGCCACAGCCAGGGCAGGTAAGGCTGCCCTGCCCCACAGTGACCAGAGGCGTGCGGCATTGAGGGCAGGCAAAAAAGAGACCGGGGTCTGTCGCCTGGCTGCGCGTGGGATGTTTGGCCGGCACGAAAACACTGGGAGCGAGCTGCCACCATTGACCTGTTGGCTGGGCCAGACGGTCCAGGGCCACCAGCAAATTGGTAGGGACCAACTTTTTCAAGGGGGCCAGGCGAAAATGGGAAACGGTGCGCATGGGACCGGGTGAGAAGCCAGCCTGACGCAACTGCTGTTGTATCCAGGCTGGATGGAAATCGAAGTTCATTTCCACAAACTCCACCGGATCGAGCGTGAAGGGAGACCATTCCTGGCGGCGCAGCAGGTAGCGCAGGATGGCTTTGAGGTTGTGTTTGTTAGCAAATTCCAGGATGTATTGGCCGCCAGGGCGGGCAATGCGCGCCAGTTCGGCGAACAGCGCGGGCACGTCTGCCGCATGGTGAATGGTGCGTATCTGGGTAATGGTCTGGAACAGGCCGTTTACAAACGGCATCTGGTACCAGTTACCCGCCACGTAGATAAAACGGGGATCGGCTCCCAGGTGAGCCTGGGCTTCGCGCAGGAGGGTGCGGGAGTAGTCAAAGAGGACGACTTGCTGGTAGCCACAATATTCGTCTGCCAGGCGACCAAAGCCGGCGCCAATTTCGATGAGGGTGTCGCCTGATGCCGGCATCAGGCGACGCAGCGCCGCCCGTTCCACCAGGTCCTCATAATCTCGCCCCTGCCCTTCCCAAAAACGGGCGCGATAATCAGAGCCTTCGTAATCACAAATGCGCGGCGTATCCATCATATGGGGGAGGCAACCAGCGTGATGGTCAGGGGCGCTGCGCCTGGTCGGCGGCGGTCTCTTCGGGGGGCAGGGAGCGACCGCGCAGCCGTTGCAATAGTTCGGCGTTGCTGGAGGGCAAACTGGTCAGCAGCCGATCCAACGGGGCAAACAACTGCTGTAGCTGGCTGAACGGCTGCCCTAATTCCGTTTCTTGCAAGGGGATGTTGACGTCTACAGACAACGCCACCGGAATCTGTTGATCCACAGGCACTTCCAGGGCTAATTGCACGGGCAAAGGCAGGTTGGCTGGCAGTTCAATGGCCACAATGCCGCGAATGGTGCCGCCGTTGTCGGGTAAGATAAATTCTGCCGGCACTTGCAGCGGCACCGCCGCGGTGGTGGTCACTACGGTTTCGGTAGATAGCGGCAGTGTAAAGGCGATAGGGATGACGTCGTTTACTTCGATGGTGCGGGATATTCTAGCCTGCCCCATCTGTACAAAGCTGTCATTCAACCCACCCACCAGCGGTTCAGCCACGTCATTGACAATGGGAATGATCAGGGGCGCAGCCACCAGCAGCACAATCAGAAAAATAGCGTTAACGGCAAACGAAAAAATGATGGCAAAATTCTTAAAAGCCTGCCACGGCTTCCCTTGCCAGAACGTCTTTGTCATCACAACCTCCCAAACTACTGCGGGTTGACATAGTGTTGAGGGTATCATGGTAGCACGGATTGGCGATTTGGCAAAAAATGTACTCCTTTGCGGTGGGGGATGATTGGTTGGCGAATTTGTGGGTGCGTGTTGTTGTGCATGGGTCTCCTTTGCCGGGTGTTTTTTCTGGATTCAATGGTAGGTCGTGGGGGCACGGCGGCGTTGGCAGCGGGCGTGGGGGTGTTTCACGTGAAACAACAAGTTGTCTGCGGACAGTGGGCGGCGGGCTGGGGTTGCGCCTTTGCAAGATTTGCGGCGGTCTATGATGGCGGCTCCCTGGGCTCTTGTTTCACGTGAAACATTCGCCAACTCAAGCATTCTGGGCGATAATTAGGTATAGGCAGGCGTCACATTGTTTCCTCTGGCGAATGCAGTAGAATAGGAGTGATTGGTCGCCGCCGCCGACCACCGGCTTTAGGAACATACGATACATGAGTAATGATGTTGCGATCCTTCTTGATCTAGATAACGCCGTCATTGGAGCCGCTGAAGCCCATCTGACTTTCGACATCAATCTGGTCTTGGACTATATCAAAAAGCTGACCAATGGCCGCCTGGTGTTTCGCCGCTCCTATGGAGATTGGCGGCAGCACCACAACATGCCCAAAGTGCTGGCTGCCGCCGGCTTTGAACTGCAAACGACTGTCAACCAGATGAGTAAGAATCTGGCGGATATGCAGATGGTTGTAGACGCCATGGAGACTTTGATAGAGGGGCACGACTTTGACACCTACGTGCTGGTCACGGGCGATAGGGATTTTATGCCTCTGGTGCAGGCGCTGCGTAAGCGGGGAAAGGTGGTCATTGGCATTGGCGTCAAGCACACTTCCAGCAAAAGCCTGATGAACCTGTGCGACAAATACGTCTATTATGAAGATTTGCTTGCCGGCATGCAGTTACAGGATGACCAGGTAGAAGATCTGCTAAAAACCGCCCTGGAAGAACTGCTCAAAGAGAATGAAGCCGTCCCCGCCAGCGCCTTGAAGCAAACGATGCAAACATTGAGTAATGGGACGTTCAGCCAATCCCGCTTTGGCAAAATGAGCTTCACCAAGTTCCTGGAAAAGTACGCGCATCTGGTGACAACTTACCGCGAAGATACCACCGTCTACGTGCAGCACCCGGTAGCCGCCAGGCCAGAACCGCCACCAGCGGAAATGCTGCCCAGCCAGCCTATGAGCGAGGCGGAAGTGATCAAACTGATTAAGGAAGCTTTGGACAGAACGCTCAACAGCCACGACCGCGTGCGCGCCAGTGTGCTGAAAGAGGAGATGCGCAATCTCAGCCAGGGGCGTTTTGATGAGGCACAGCAGGGAGCGCGCAGTTTTGGCATGTGGCTCAAGCGGTATCCCAATGTAGTAGAACTTCAACAAAAGGGGACAACGCTGTACGTGGCGCGCCCTTCCGAAGTCCAACAAAAAATGGAACTGCACAAGGAGTATCAGCGCGCCTTAAAACAGCATGGGCTGCGCACTGTGCCGGCAAAATTACGCTTAATCATCCTCAAAGAGATCATTGAAGCCTTGCAAGCAGAACCCGCGCAGCCGTGGCGGCAGATTGTGGAAAGTATCCACGATAAGCACGCTGACGAACCCGACCTGGGGGTTTCCAAGAGCCTGATCAACGACGTGCTGCGGATAGCGGAACGGGCCAATGTGTTGAGCGTAGACAGCGGCAGCCGCGCCTTCAGCACCACGGCTGGCGTCAGCCTGAAGCTAGCCAGCAGCAAACCATTCCAGGACGCCGTCATGCGCTGCGATGCCGCCTATCTGGACGCCATTCTGGAATTGGAGCTGCCTTTTGACCTGGAGGAAGCGGCTATTGCCCTTTACGATGCAGCTACCTATGCGCGCTATTTGAAGATCGCACTCAATCACTACGGGCAGCAACAGCCCGCCCCTGGCAACCGGGCAGCGTAACCGATGATTGGCCTCATTGACAAAGCCATCATCTTTGCCTTGCGCGCCCATTCCGGGCAGCAGCGTAAGACAGGCAGAGAGATACCCTTCATCGCCCACCCGTTTGGCGTGGCCATGCTGCTGCAAGGTATGGGCTGCGCGGAGAACGTGGTGGTGGCTGGCTTACTGCACGATACGGTGGAAGACACACCCGTCACCCTGGCGGATATTGAGGCAGAATTTGGGCCAGAGGTCGCCCGCATCGTTTCTTATTGCACCGAACCCCATGGGCGTTGGGAAACGCGCAAGCAAGTGTTAATTGATAACTTGCGCCATGCCCCCCTGGAAGCCAAACTCCTGGCAGCCGCCGACAAGTATCACAATCTGAGCCACATGCTGCACAACCTGGAAAAGTATGGGCCTACGATGTGGCGCAATTTTAGCCGCGGCGCCGAACAACAGGCCTGGTATTATCGCAGCGTCTTAGACAGCATCTTAGAGGACGTGGTTGAACCCGACCAATATCCCATATTTGGGCAGCTTCAGGGCGTGATCGAGCAATTATTCATGGGTGTTGCTACCTATCACGTCCAGACGCCATCCCCTTGAACAGCCTGTTAGCTGCCATTTGTATCGCCAATCGCCCGACCAGACACGCGGCCTGGACCATTCGGGTGTGATCGGGATCAAAGTATGTCGTTTGGGCAACTACACATTACCCATCCTGACGGGCACACCGACGTTGTCGAGATTCGCCAGCCAGACGTGACGGTGGGGCGCGATGCCGGCATTGACGTCTATCTGACTGATGCCCTGGTATCCAAGCGACACGCGCGCCTTACGGTGGACGCCCAAGGCGTGTGGCTAACAGACCTGGGATCCACAAATGGCACGCTGGTGAATGGGCAGCGCCTGCCGCCGCACCAGCCGCTGCAACTGCAAGATGACTTGCGCATTGAGTGGGGGGACACGCACGCCCGCTTTACTGCGCCGCCTGCCGCCGCTGTCTCCCTGCCCGCCGCCGCGCCGCCTACTTCCCCGCCGCCGCCAGCGCGCCCGCGCCTCAGCCGCCAGACTATCGGCATGACACTGGCGCTGATTTTGCTGCTTTTGGCTCTGGGGGCCTATCTAATCTGGTTTCGCCAGCCGCCCACGCCCACAACCGCCGTCACGCCCGCGCCTACCCAACCATTAACGCTGCCGGCGCTGTCCGCGCTTGAGCCCTGCGCGCAGCCGCTTATGCCGACTATCGTCCCTCCAACAGGCGACAGCCAGGACTTTCTGGCGGCTATCCCGCTGCTGGACCTGCCCTTTGCCTATGACGGCAGCCAGGAGAATTTTGGCGGCACGGCGGAACAGTTTCGCCGCGCCGTGCAGCCCACGCTGGCGGGGGGACGGGTAAACAGCTTCTTCGACCATTTTTACCCGCTCTATCCCGCCCCGGATCAGGCAGGCGCGGCTTTTGGCCGCGAGCCGGCGGCGGCGCCGGTGGGGCAACAGATTTTGCTGTTTACGGGGCAGTTGAGCAGCGCCCATTATTACAGCGGTCATCCAGGCTATGACTTCGCCCCGTTGATGCCACGGCAAGCGACGACGCCTGTTTTGGCGGCGGCTGCCGGCATGATCGCCGAAGTGGGCGAGCATGTTTCCGGCGCGCTGTACGTGCGCCTGCTGCATACCGTCCCTGGCGTGGGTCAGTTTCAGACTTCGTACTGGCATCTGGAGCCGGATAGCTTTTTCGCCAGCGCGCAAGAGCGGCTGGGGGAGGCGATCCCGGCTGGCGCCCGCCTGGGCACAATGGGCAACACCGGCTGGAGCACCGGACACCATCTCCATTTTGAAGTGCGCTTCGACGCCAATGGGGATGGGCAGTTCACCGGGGATGAAGTGGTGGACCCGTTTGGGTTTACGCCAGGGGGCGCTCATACGCAAGACCCCTGGGCGGTAGAAACCAGCTTTACCGATGCGCGCGGCGAATCCTACCGCCACGTTCCCGCGCCCAGCCGCTATCTCTGGGTTCACGCCTTGGGAACGCAGGCGGCCGCCCCTCTGGGCGGCGGCGGGCAGATTACGGCGGCTGTCGCAGGCGGAAATGCTTTTGTTACCCTGTGCGCCAGCGCTGGCGCGTTTCCTGCCGGCAGCGCCATCTATGCCGGATGGTCGCCTGACCCGCCGTATACGCACGAGCAGATAGGCATTGGCCGCGGCTGCGTTTTATCCGCCTTTGACGCCGCCGGCGCGCCCATTGCGCGGTTCGACCCGCCGGTACGCATTGATCTGCCTGTAGACGCCGCGGCGCTGGCGCTGTTGGACCCGGCTACGGTGTCTATTTTCTGGCAGGCGGCAGGCAGCGATAGCTGGCAGCCGCTGCCCACACTGCTGGATGTGGCGCAAGGCCTCGCTTCAGCCGCCACGGATCGTCCGGGGCACTGCGCCTTGATGGGGCGGCCCGTGGTGGATGTGGTTCCGCCTACGGTGCGCATTGACGTTTCGGGCGAGACTGGGGTGCAGGGCGTCTGGTATGACCAGGTGACGGTGACGGTCAGCGGCAGCGACCCTGGCGGCGTGGCTGGCGTAGAATACAGCCTGGATGGGGGGAACACCTGGCTGCCTTACAGCGCACCTTTTACCCTGGCGGCAAATGGCATCCCAACGCCGCCGCCCGTGGCGATGGCAGAAGATTGGGGCAGCGGGCCGGGGCGTTTCCTGGTGCTGGCGGTGGCGACGGATAATGCCGGCAATACCCTCTACCCGCCCGCCTTTCGCCAGATTATCATTGACCCCAGCCAGAACCCGGCGTTGCCAGCCCCTACCGCCAGCGATGCACCCGCTGCCTGCCAGCCCACAGCCACCGCCCGCGTCAACGCCAACGTGCGCTGGGGACCGGGCTTGGTTTACAGCATCGTGGCTGCCCTGGCGGCGGGGGAGTCCGCGCCCATCATCGGGCGGAATGAGGACAGCAGTTGGTGGCGGCTGCAAATGGCGGATAACACCAACAATGAGTTCTGGATTTCCAACGAAGTGGTGGAAGTGACTTGCCTTGAAAGCGGCGTACCCGTTGTGTCCACCCCCATCCCCCCCACGCGGACGCCTACGCCGACAGCTACCCCAACCGCCACGCCGACCTGGACGCCCACGCCCACCATCACGCCCACAGTCACTGCAACCCCGCTGCCCGACCGCATTCCACCGACGGTGTCCATTCTGTATGACCCGCTGCGCCCGGACGACCAGACGGTCGTCACCTTCACCGCCCGCGCCGGGGATAATCTGGGCGTGGCGCGCATAGAGATCTGGGTGCAGTCGCCAGACGACGACCAGTTAATCCTACAGCAAACCTGCCTGGATGCGCTTATTTGCAGTTACGAAGGGGGCCCGTATGTGGCGGGGAAGGTGCAGTTTGTGGCTTATGCGTGGGATGATGCCGGCAATCAAGGCAACAGCGGCATCTTCAGCTTTGCCGTGTTTGCGACGGTTCCCTGAGGTTGCAGAGACGATGCGTCGTGGGCGTCGCTATCCTTTGACGTAGGACAACTTTTGGCAGATAGCGCCGCTCTTTATCTGGAAGATGTCCACGCCACGGACATGCCCCTTCTTGCCAGCGTCATCCACCCAGTCGTATCGCCAGCGCATTACGCAGCGAGCGCCCAAGCCAAAAATTTCCTCAATTTCGATGTGCGCCTGGGGGGAGTCGCGGAAGAACGCCTGCCAGAACT
>CAYQYJ010000072.1:0-1914 GCA_964421605.1 uncultured Ardenticatenaceae bacterium
CGCGCCGTTGGCGGCGCTGGCTGCCTGCCTGGCTGGCGGCGGGGTTTCTCTTTACTTTTGCCGCCAACTTGCACAGCTATTTCGGGGTCTGGGCTAACGAACCAGGGCTGTTTGACGCTTTTCAGGTGGGCGAATGGCAGGCGGCAGAGCGGGCGCGGAACACAGAAGGGATAGTGTATCTGACGCCTGATCGGATCAGCGCGGCGCACCCAACGTTTGATTTGCTGCTGCGCGGCAGTCACGTGCGCGCCTTTAACGGCGACGATTGCCTGATTCTGGCAGACGCCGCCGCGCAGCCAGTGACTTACGTGGTGGATTTGCGGGCAGATGCCGGCATGATGGGGCAACTCTCCGCGTTATACCCCACAGGCTACGCCGATACGCCCATACGCCACCAGCCCAGCGGCGATCCCCTCTACGGCATCTTTGTACTCTCCCCCGGCGCGCCGTTGGCGCTGCCAACCCTGCCCACGGAAAGCCGTTTTGCGGCCATTCGTCTGCGGGGGTATGAATGGTCGCCAGCCAGACCAGGAGCCGGGGACACGCTGCGGGTGACGCTGTACTGGCAAGCCATGCAGCCCATCCTGGCAGATTACACTCCCTTTGTGCATCTATATGCCACCGGCGAAGAAAACAACCAGCCAGCCGCGCAGCACGACGCGCCGCCGTGCGCCGGCAGATATGGCACGTCGCGCTGGCAGCCCGGCGAAATCATTGCCAACCAACACCAGGTGACGCTGCCGGCTTTCTCCGGTCAAACGTATACGCTGGCAGTGGGCTGGTACGCCTGGCCTTCATTGGTCCGTTTATCGCTGGCAACCAGCGGCCCCACCCTGCCAGATAACCGTCTGCCGCTTACGTCTATACAGATTAAAGAGTGAGCGGTTACGCCTGCCGCAGAATCCCGGCCTGCCGATACCAGGCCAGCGTTTCTCTGGCGCCGTCCCTAAACGGCGTGGGGCGAAAACCAAGCTCTGCCTGGGCTTTGGCGCTGGAAACGGGCCAATCCTGAAAAACGTAATGCGCCAGGTTGTCCGCATAAAACGGCTCGCGCCCGGTGATGCCGGCAGTTGCCGTCATGACGCGCGCCAGCAGCCGCGCCGCGGACACGGGCACAGGCAGGCGGAAGCGCGAAATGCCCGCCAGGTCGCTGATGATGTCGTTGGCGGCATTGTGGCTGAGAGGATCGCCGCAAATGTTGTATATCTCGCCCGGCTGGCCCGCCGCTAGAGACAGTTCGATTCCCTGGACCACATCAGGCGTGAAAGCGGGAAAGGTGATGTGGCGACCGCCGTTGACTTTGATGCGCCAGCCGCGCAGCGGTTCTTCAAAAAAGAGGCGGTTAAAGGCGTAACGCCCCCAAGGGCCATAGAACGCGCCCGGACGCAGCACAATCACAGGTAAACCCTGGTCGCGCCAGGCAGCCAGGACGCGCTGTTCGGCGACCAGTTTGCTTTCCTGGTAAGGGTCTTGCGGCTGGCAGGGGGCGGTTTCGTCAATGGCGGCGGTTTTTGCCTGCCCAACGACGACAACGGTGGAGATGTGGATGAAGCGCCGGATGCCGGCAGCCGCCGCCGCGCCCAACGCCGTTTCGGTCCCCACCACATTAACACGCCAGAAGTCGCCTGTCTCTCCCCAAAAGCGGAAATGTCCCGCCGCATGAATGACTGCCTGGCAGCCCTGGCAGGCCTGGGCCAAAGCCACAGCGTCGGTAATGTCGTTCGCATAGGCGAGTTCCACGCCGTACTCTTGCAGCCTGGCAGTCTGGCTGCTGCGACGCACCAGCGCGCGCAGCGGGTGCCCCGTGCGGGCCAGACGTGGAATCAAGTTGTGGCCCAAAAAGCCAGTGGCCCCCGTGATCAAGATCATAAATAATACCCCAGGAGGGACTCGAACCCCCAACCTACGGATTAG
>CAYQYJ010000072.1:2014-12276 GCA_964421605.1 uncultured Ardenticatenaceae bacterium
TGGGGGGGTGTCCGTCAACCAATTGGGACAGGCTGCCGCTTTCAATGTAAGCCAGCAGGCTGTCCAGGTTGGGCAAAATGTGTCTGGCGCACAGTTTGACAACCCAGTTGTGGGAAAGGGGGGTAACGGCAATGACGGGCTTGCCGGCATGATACGCCGTCCACATTTCAATTGCCGTGCCCATGCTGGCTTGCGGTAAGTAGGCAATCACGAGATCGGCCTCGCCAGCCAGATGCGTCATACTCAAGAAGGTTTCGCGAGCCTGATCATCATCATAGGCGACGCTGTCGGGATGAAGAGACCAGGGATCTGTAATTTCGATCTCAGGCAGGTGAGCCGCCAGGGTCTGGATAATACGCGCGCGATAAGATTGGCTGTCCAGACCACTGTCCTGACGAGAGCCTTGCATAATGCCGGCAATAAACACGCGCATGGCTGGGGGAACGTCTCCGCAAAAGTTCGCCGCCGCAGGTGGCCGCAGCTTAATCCTCAGTCACCGGGCGGATACCCAGGAAAATCGTCATACCGCCAAACGTCTTTAACAGAACGTCAGAGGAACGATGTACCCGCTCCGCCAATTCGCGGGCGCTCATTGGCTGGTTGGCATTGCCCAGAAGAATATAAAAAACAGCATCCACCAGGGATGCCTGTTGGATACGATCCACAGGCATGGACTTAATGGAAGTCTGCAAGACGTATTGGAAGCCATCCACGCGCCTGACTTCGCCCGTCTTTGCATCCACCACGTCAATCAGATCGGCTTCCAGGTCCAGTGGCATGTCGCCGCTAATGGGCAGGCGCGAGGACAGGTAAGCCTTCAAATCCAGTCCAGATTGCTCCCACCATTCAAAGTCAATGTAAAAACGGGTGTCTTCATTGAGCCGTGGTAAAGGCGGCAATCCTATTTTGGGTCTAGCTTGTCCAGACAAAGCTACTCCTGAGTTTAGTCGTTCACTTTATTTTCGCTGCCAGCGGCTGGCGTCAAACTGCCAGTAATGGTCGCCCATGTTGCGAAAAGCAGGATGGCGCACCAGTTCAGCAAAGACGGGACCAGGGGGCACACGGCGCAGCATGTTAATTACGCTGTAAATCGTTTTGGCGTGCACCGTATTCTGCGGGTTCATTCTGGCTAATTCAGGCACAATCTCTGCCAACAGCGAGGACAACTGGCGTTGGTGGGCGTCGGCGCGCCGCCACAGAGCGTCTACGGCGGCTACATAGTCCGTGCCCACAATCATCAGATCGTCGTAATCCGCCCCAATGAGGCGGCGATCCAGATCAAACTTAAGCTGGTTATCTTCCACTGTCGCCAGCCGCACCCACTCCCGTTTTTCCCGCCGCCGGTCATAGTTCACTAACAAAACGCCCGGTTCAGGACTGCGTTTCAAGGTAATGTACGCGCCTACGGGTATTTGCTGCTCTTCATACCATTCCTTGAGGCCGAAAATGTAGCGACCTGGCTGAACTACCCAGCTATCAATGCTCTGATTGGTGAACTCGTCAACGAGCTGCACTGACTGACGCGGCGATAGTCCTAGAGGCAGCAGAGGCCGCGTATTGGCGTTGAGCGGCAGGGTACCGGCCCACCAGTGAGGATATGTCAAGGTAAGACGCACCTCAGCGGCAGGCATGGCGGGCGAACTCAGATCAGACCATTCGTCATCCAGTTCCCGTTCCAGGTGGATCAACTGCGGGCTGAGCAGGGCGCGGTCATAGGGAATGGACTTGTACACCAGACGGCCTGGCGTTTCGCGCACGCCTTCTGGTTCCATGCGGCGCAAGAACCAGGCGATCTGTCCTCTGGGAGCTACTTCGTCAAAGCGGTTGTCGTGCAGCAAGCCATAGTTGAGCGAAAAGATCTGCGCTTCACGGTTGTCGCTGGGGTCTAGATCGAGGTAGGTCAGGATTTCCGCTGTGGGCAGCGGACCGCCGTTGTTGATTTCCAAAACGGCTTCAGCCAGATGCAGGTGACCTATGTTGATGTCTGTGAGCAGCCCTTTGACCAGCCACAGCTTGCCCAAACGCACAAATTCGGGGTGGGCAGTAAGGGCGGCGGTCAGCTTTTCTACGACAACGTCGCCATATTGGGCAAAGAGATCGTCCAGGTCAATGTTGTCAACGAGATCGAACAGATCGCCGTTGTCCTGGTTCAAGGTGTGGTCTGCGGTCAAACTGGCGGCGAATTCGCGTATTTTGCCGGCAATGTCCACAGCCACCACATCAAAGCTGCCATATTCTGGATTGTAACCAGGGCGAACAGCAGTGACTTCACCCGCGACGAACTTCATGGCGGGGAAGATGATCTGCTGGCCTACCTGATAGCGTTTGCGCGGCTGGTAAACGGTGCGACCAGCCAGGCGGCGTTTGACATCCTGGATTTCGCTGGAGACGCGATTTTCCATAACGGCGCGCGCCAGGCCGCCGATTTCTTGCGGCTGCTCCACTTCCAGGAGGTGATTGTATAGGAACTCTATGTCTGATTCTTGCAGGGTGAAGTTGGACACCCAGTAATCTCGCGTCTGGGTTTGGGGTTGAATCACAACTGTCTCCTCTAAAATAGCCTGCCCATTTTCGTATGAGTCGGGCCACCCAACTGCTTGATGCCTTACCTGGTAACGAAAGTCGGCTCGCAACGAGGGATTTTAGCTTGAGGCACAGGTAAAATTATATCAATACAGAGTAACCGACGCAAAAACGGCAGAGACGTTGCCGCGCAACATCTCTACGGGAACGGTTGTTCCAACCATTGCAGCGGGTTGACGGGGGTGTTCAGGATGCGTACGTCCCAGTGGAGGTGGGGTCCGGTGGATAAACCCGTGTTGCCTACTTCGCCAATGACCTGTCCTGGCGTCACTTCATCGCCCACGTTGACTTCCAGTTTTTGCAAGTGATAGTAACCGGTCATGACGCCCAGACCGTGATCAAGGATGATGACGTTGCCGCGCACTTGTAGGGGTTCGCTGAGAATGACGACGCCAGCGGCTGGCGCTAAAACTTTTGTGCCGGCAAAGGTGGCGTAATCTGTGCCGCTGTGGAAACTATCGTACGGGCCGCCGTTGTAGGAACGGGCAATCCCGTAACCTGCCGTAACTTGCGTGCCGCTGATCACAGGCTGCTGAAACAGCCCTGTCCACCGCGCCGCTGGCGTGAACTGGGTGTAGATAGAAGCCAGCAGTTCATTCTCCGCGTTGACCAGTTCGGGAGCCAGCAGCCCGCTCTTATCCTCGGATAAGACCAATTCCTGCCGCCCATAATCGTAATCCCCTACTTGCACCAACTGGCGGAACGGCGTCCAGGGACGGCTGCCACCGCCGCCCAGTTCCAGCTCGTGAACGCCAGCCGGCGTGAACGCGCTTAGACCAATCATTGCCACATAGCCGTCGCCCAGGGGCGCAAACCGCAGCGGCTGCCCTAAGAACTGCCCGGTTGGCTCCCCAGCCAGTTGATTCTGGACATAAAGCGAGAGGGCGCTGCCCTGTTCTGCCGGCAGCGGGCCCAACTGCACCCGCGTCCATTCGCCAGGCAACTCCTGGTAGCCTGCCGCGCCAGGGAGGCGCAGCCGTTGGCCTGGGTAAAGCTGCGTTGGATAGGGCAAATCATTGAGTTGAGCCAGCGCCATGGGCGGCAGGTTGGTTGCCGCCGCCAGCATTAACAGAGAATCTCCCGGCTGCACCAGATAGAATTCGCCTGTCACGGGCGCGGCGGCGGCAGAACCCGTACGGCTGACAATGGTCAGGCGCTTGCCAGCAATCAACGCCTGGGGATGCAACAAATGATTGGCGGCGGCGATGTCGGCAGGCGTGGTGTTGAACGCCTCCGCCAGACTGTTTAGCGTGTCGCCCAACTGGATGACGTAGTTTGCCTGGAACGGGTCGCCGCTGGTGTCGGGAATGACCAACTCCTGCCCCACGTAAAGGTAGCTGGGGTCTACAACATTGTTGGCTTGCAGCAGCCGTTCCACTGACATGCCGTAATCGTTGGCTATACTGGTCAGGGTTTCCCCGTCTTGCACAAGGTGGATTTGGGGGATGGGCGACGCGGTGGGGGTTTCCGTTGGCGCGGCGGCAGTGGGCGTCGCGCCGGTCGTTTGCGCCAGAGCTGCCGCAGGGAACAGGAGCAGGCAAGCCAGGCTCAGTAAAATGAAAAGGGTTTTACTCATACAACGTCTACAAATGAGAGCGGGTCGCCAGGGCGCACCCGTTCCAGAATGGCCGGAGAGGCTTCTATGACGTAGCGGGCGGCGGCGCGGGGGACGTAAGAGAGCCGCCACGGTTTGGCCAGAGTGGTGTCCACGACCATGCCGGCATCATTCACCCACACCACGCCCAATGGCATCCATACAAACAACATGTGAATAGAACTACCCAGACGGCTGTCCGTTTTTTCTACCAACACCAGCCCGGAGTCTGCCGGCAGATGGCGGCGAAAGGTAAAACCGCGTAGTTTGGCGGCAAACGTATCGCACCACCTGGCTCGCGCCACCAGCGTCTGGCCCGTCTCCGCGTTAACAATGCGGCGGTACTTTATCATGGAGCGAGTATAAACAGAAGCGCCGCCAGGGACAACTCACCGTCCCTTAAATTCGGCAGGACGCCGCATCAAAAAGGCCTGCACCCCTTCCTGGAAATCGGCGCTAGCCATCAGGTGGCTTTGCGCCCAACCTTCCAGCATTAGCCCGCGATCAATATCCGCCAGGCCATCTACCACCCGCTTCGCCATGCCCACCGCCAGGGGCGCAGCCTGGGCGATTTCGGCGGCGAGTTCTTCCCCTTTGGGCAGCAGGTCGGATGCCGGCACAACGTGGTTCACCAGCCCCCAACGCTCCGCCCAGGCGGCGTCAATCTGGCGGCCCGTGAAGATGAGTTCTTTAGCCCGCCCCGGCCCAATCAGCCGCGTCAGGCGGGTGCTGCCGCCCACGTCAGGGATAATGCCCAGGCGCGTCTCCGGCAGCCCCAGCAGCGTGCCTTCAGCGGCAATGCGGATGTCGCAAGCCAGCGCCAACTCCAGCGCCAATCCCAGACAGTAGCCGTGCAGCAAAGCAATGGTGGGTAGTTCCAACCGCTCTAACTGCGTCAGCACAGCCTGGAAATCCTGGGTGATGGTGCGCATATGCTGCGTCCAGTTGTCGCCGTATTTCTGGGGCAGGGTGAGGAAGCTGCTGACGTCAATGCCGGCGCTAAACACCTTGCCCGTCCCCCGCACCAGCACCGCCCGCACGCCAGCCGCGCGGCTGGCCTGGGCGACGGCGGCGGCGAACTGTTCATACAGGGGCATGTTGATGGCATTGCGCTTGTCGGGACGATTCAAGCTAATTTCAAAAATTGTGCCGCGTTGTTCCGTTAAAACGAGTGATTCAGTCATATCTGTTACTATTTTTCCCATCCAGGCGCCAGCATCGCTTCGGGCGTGTCCCAGGCGGCGCGCGGCTGCCACGGTTTTTTGTCTTCAATGTCCAACCACTGGCTCAACAGCCAGACGGCGGCATAGGTGTAGGTTACCCCGCCTACCATCCAGGTAACCGCGCCGCCCAGGTGAAAACTTTCCAGCGGCGTCAAGGTCAACCAGGCGTAAGCAGGCGTCGGGTAATTATACTGGGTGTGTTCCGTAAACAGGAAGAACAGGCCAATAATCTTAATGGGCAGCGCCCCAATGGCCGTGTAGGCGATGTGCGGAATACGCGGCAGGGGGTTGTGCAAACGAGGTACGGCGGCGGTGATGTGCCACCAATACAGTGCGCCCGCGCCCGCCAGCGTCAGCAAGGATAGATCGCGCAGCCAGGCGTGGGTCAGCGTGGCCTGGTGCAGGGTCGGGTCGTACCAGACCCAGGCGCAGGCTACAAATGCCAGCAGGACGGGGCCCTTGCCCGTGACGCGGCGGAAGCGGGCGGGCCAATGGTCCCAACCCGTCTGGCGCAGTCGCAGTCGCCAGGCTGACGGCAGCCCATACCAGATGAAGGGCAGCGGGTTGGGGATAAAGAAAAGGCAGGGGATCAGGGTCAACAGGAGTAAATGCTGCGCCACGCCCAGAAAGAAGAATCGGGTAGCCAGGTAGTCCAGTGGGGATACCAGGATGATGGTTAAGAGGGTCAGGCTGGTTCCGTAGATGGACAACAGAAAAGGGGTGGCTAACGCTTGCAGGGGGTGGGTTTCTGCCGGCAGTTTCCGCAACGACCACCAGCCGCGCACATAGAAAATGCCGGCAGCCAGCACAAACAAAAGCAAGAGGGGGCGAAAATGCCAGGGTAGCGCGAACAGACCATCGCTCATGCCCTTAAGTGTATCAAAGTTGGCATCTCTGATGCCAGTTTAGCTAAACAGGCTCTTCAGTAAATCGTCCCGTTCCATATCTAAATGCGCAGCCACTTCACGCAAGATTTCATTGAGTGTGCCAACCCTGAGGGGGGTGTGGCGCGGGATCGTAACGTGGTGTTCACCGTCTCGAAGCGTTGTCAGGCGCATATGGCTGCCAACCTGGCGCGTTACTTCGTAGTCGTACTTCCGCAGCAAACGCGCCAGTTCCTCCCCACCTAAATCGCGGGGTAATCTCATGCCGACAAAACCTCTTCACGTACAACATGCAGGCGAATAACCTGCGGCGCATTATCATCAAAGTGGCAGGCTACTGCCTCCCGCACGGAGTGACGTAATTCCTCCCACGTGTCAGCTTCTGTAAAAATTGCTTCCCCTAACGCCCGTGCTGTGTAGCCCCCCTCGGGCGCTTCTTCAACCCAAAAAATGATTTCTAACATGGATGACCTCTCTTTCCGGCCAGGTATCCGTCATCTGGCGTGCTGCAATAATAACAGGGGCATTCACAAAGGCAACTACACATAACAGTGACCAAGAATAAACCTGCATCATCTACGCAATTTGTGGGCCTTGTGTCTCTTTGGTTGCCGGCAGCGGCCTGACGCGCATCATCGTCAGCCAGGCCAGCGCCATAAAGACCATACTAAATGGGTAAAGCCAGCGGTACTGGTCGCCCAATACATCCACCACCACGCCACCCAAAGTCGGGCCTAACACCGCCGCCAACTGCGAAGAAAAGTAATACAAGCCGGTGTACGCCCCAATCTTGCGCTCGTCCCCATAATCATACACCAGCGGCAGGCTGTTCACGTTGACCAATGCCCAGAACGCACCTGCCACCACCAACACCAACACGAACGTGATCTCTGCCTGGATTACCCAATAGCTCACGGCAAATAGTAGCGCCAGACCGGTCAGGCCAATCAAAATAGTGCGCCGCCGTCCCCATTTGGTGCCCAACAATCCGGCGGGCCAGGCCATTAAAGCAAAGGCAATCGGCACAGCCCCCGCCAGAATTGAGGCGCGCCCGGCTTCAATGCCCAGGGTGAAGACGGCAAAGGAGGAAAGACCCGCTTCCAGGGCGTTAAAACCCATAAACCAGAAAAGGATCGCCAGCAGAACCCACAAGCCGCTCTTGTTGGATTGGCTAAACATCAGGCGCAAATGCGCCAGAATGCCTGACCGGTCAGATTCAGGCGACCTGGCGTCTTGCCCCAGCGTGCGCGGCTCTTTGACCAACCCCACCGCCAGCCCCAACGCTGCTACCAGCAGCGCCGCCCCCATGATAAATGGCGCCGAACGACCAAAGCGCGTAAAAAGCATCCCACCCAGCACAAAAGCCAGAATCGCGCCCAACCCGCCCATCAGGTTAATGATGCCATTGGCCTTACTGCGATCGGCAGGCGTATACAGGTCGCCCAACCAGGCCACCGTCGGCGAGCGGAACAGAGCCATACCCAGGTTGGTAACCAAAACGAAGGCTGCCAGAGCCAGCGCAGTCTGAGCCAACGGGATGGACACAAAGCCAATGACGGCAATCGGCGCGCCCAAAAGAATCCACCCTTTGCGCCGCCCAAACCGGTTCCAGGTGTGGTCGCTCCGTTCGCCGACCCAGGGCTGCACAAAAACATTGATTAAGTTGTCCCAGGTCATGATGAACAAAGCCAGCGACGGCGGCAGAGCAAAACCGACAATGTCTGGAATCTCCCGCCCGGCAGCCAGCAGTTGCTGTTCAAACTCCGGGTTACCCGCCTGTAAAAAGAGAGGTATGTACTGGTTAAAAATGGGCCAGATGATGCTGATGCCCAAAAAGCCAAAGCCAACAATCGCCGTTTTCTTATAGTCGAATTTACTCATCCCTACCCTCCTGCAAAATAGAGATCAGTGGTGGGTGGACAGTGGTCAGAAACTACCTGCTAACCCATGCGCCTTCTGTGTATGTTGGATACGTCCCGAACAAGGATGTTCGGTCTACAATTTTTATTCCTACACGGTGCGGATCTCAAACTGCCAGGATTTCACACAGTTCGTGCAGGTGTCTGATGGTGTAATCGGGCGTGACGCCGTTTAGGGCGCGATCCAGGTGGGGTGGACGAATGAGGACGCTGGTCATGCCCACGTCGTTAGCCCCGGCGATATCGTGCGCCGGGCGATCACCCACGTACATGGCCTGCTCGGCAGTAACGCCCAATAAGTCCAGGGCGCGCTGGAATATGGCCGGGTGCGGCTTCATGTAGCCCGTTTCGCCGGACGTAATGCGCACGGGGAAGAATTCGAGCAAATCATAGGCGCGCAGTTCAATATCGCGCATCCACATAGGGGTGAAGGAGTTGGTGATCAGACCTAACTGATAGCCACGCTGGCGCAGTTCGGTCAAAACCTCATGCGCATCGGGGAATGGAACCACGCCAGGGATCGGTTCCCAATTGTAGGCGCGCAGCAGCGGCAGGGGATCTAGCCGGGACATCTCAATGCCGTAGATGAACAACGTACGGCGCAGCGCTTCCTCCAGGCGAGCGGCTACCCAACCTTTGTTAGCCTCGTCCCACACGGCCTGAATAGATTGCAGCAGCGTTTGCCCGAAATCCGGCAGCGGCGGCAAGTGGTAACCCATGCCCTGTAAATAAGCGTGCAAGCCTGCCGCTCGCGCCTGCTGAAAGTCGCGCCAGTTTATCGTCCCTTGCGACCAATCCAGCAAGGTGTCATCCAGATCAAAGATTACGGCGGTGATCTCTTTTTCCATCATATCTCTTTGGCAAAACGGTGCAGCAGGATAACCAACCCCAACCCGGCAAACGCCAGCAGTGTCGCAAACACAACTTCCCAGTTGAACGCGCCTTCTATCATCAGCGTGGGCAGCACATTTTGCTGCACAGCAGCGATTTTCTCACCGTGGCTATCCAACACCAACGCGCCTTGGGCGTCAACCAGATAAGCCAGATCTTTTTTCCAGGGCCACACCTTGCGCAGACTGCCCAACATGAGACCTGTGAGCAGGGCGACTGTCATGTCGTGGTATTTGCGGAAAAGCCAGCCAATGACTTGGGCAAAGGTGATCAAGCCAATTCCCGCGCCCAAGGCAACAAACAACAGCGTCATCAGGTCGCGTGAGGTAACGGCGCTGAGAACATATTGGTATTTGCCCAATAGCACCAAAATGAACGCCCCGGAAATGCCGGGCAGGATCATGGCGCAGATGGCTATGGCGCCGCTGAGGAAAAGGAAGAGGTAGGTGTCGGGCGTGCGGGCAGGTACGAGGCCCACCAGCCAGTAAGCGCCCACTGCGCCCAGGGCCAGCGCCGCCAGCAGCGTTGGCGACCAGCGCGGGATGCGCTGCGCCACAGTTACTACAGACGCCAGGACCAGGCCAAAGAAGAAGCTCCACAACAAAGCCGGATGGTACAGTAATAACCATTCCAGCGCGTGGGATAGGGATAAAATGGCAATTAGAATACCAGTTCCCAGGGATACCAGGAAGGGCCAGTTAAGGATTCGCAGCGCTTCTTGCAGTCGCAGCCGCAGCGCCGCCCGCAGGAAATGGGGTTCGCCTATGGTGCGGATAGACTCTATCAACTCTTCGTAAATGCCAAATATGAGGGCAATCGTGGCCCCGGAAACGCCGGGGACGATGTCGGATGCGCCCATGAACAGGCCGCGTAGGGTTAATCCTAGATAGTCGCGCCAGGTTCGTTGGTCGCGGGCATTGTCGGTTACAGTTGGCGATGGGGTCAGTTGTGACATAGATTGGGATGGTTTTGCGCAGAGCGGGGCAGGCAAAATGCCGGCATCTACCCCGCCTCAATGATTCTCAGGATTGTCAGACACAGACCGTCTGCCGCCGCGGCATTGGCGCGACAGCAGGCGGTCTATGAAAGGCAACGTTATGACGTATTTGTGCCAGGTTATTAACTGTCCGTAAATAACCTGGCGATTGGGGTTTGTAGTAACCGCTTT
>CAYQYJ010000073.1:0-12243 GCA_964421605.1 uncultured Ardenticatenaceae bacterium
ACCCCTTCCCTGGCAACAGGGGCGGGATTACCTGATTATTTTCTCAATGTCCAAGTGCGCCCAAAATTGCCCATAGAAATGGGTGTCAGCCCGCCGTAGGCGGGGCTGACACCCACCGCGATTAAGTGCAGCGCGACTCCACCATGAATAATTACAGATTTCGCCGAATTAATTTATGGCGAGGGTCCCTGCTGACCACTCGCCACTGACCACACTTTCCACAGGAGGTAAGATGAAGCTGCTAGAAGGGAAAAAGGCATTAATTTTCGGCATTGCCAACAAGAATTCGATTGCCTGGGGCATTGCCCAGGCTTTGCACGAACATGGCGCGGAAATAGGCTTTAGCTATGGCATTCCCCAGTTAGAAAAGCGGGTGACGCCCCTGGCGGAGCAGTTGGGTATTACGTTTGTGGAAAAGTGCGACGTCACCCAGGATAAGGAACTGGATGAGGTATTCGCTAAAGCCGCCGCGCGCTTTGGCACGCTGGACATCCTGGTGCATTCGGTGGCTTACGCCAAGCAGGATGATTTAACTGGGCGTTTTGTCAATACCAGCCGGGATGGGTTTGCCCTGGCGCTAGACATCAGCGCCTACAGCCTGGTGGCGATGGCGCAGCGAGCCGCGCCGCTGATGCCGGCAGGCGGCAGCATCATCACCATGACTTACTACGGCGCCGAGAAAGCTGTGCCCCATTACAACGTTATGGGCGTAGCCAAAGCCGCGCTGGAAGCCAGTGTGCGCTATCTGGCGGCAGACCTGGGTCCAAATGGCATTCGCGTCAATGCCATTTCTGCCGGCCCGATTAAGACATTGGCGGCTGCCGGCATTTCCGGTTTCCGCAAGATGTTGACCTACGTCGGTGAACGCGCCCCGCTGCGCCGCAACGTAGATCAAGACGAAGTAGGGCGCACTGCTTTATGGTTAGGCAGCGACCTCAGCAGCGGCGTGACCGGTGAAGTGATCTACGTAGACGCTGGCTATCATATTTTGGGCATGCCTGAACCGCCCGAAAACTGGGAGTAGGGGCAGTCTACATGGACATATCGGGCAAAATAGCCGTTATTACGGGCGCATCCAGCGGCATCGGCGCGGCGACAGCGCTGCTGCTGGCGCAAAAGGGGGCGCGCGTTGTCTTGCTGGCGCGGCGAGAAGATAAGCTGGTAGAAGTGCGTCGCGACATTCTGACTCAGGGGGGGCAGGCAGCCAGCTATCCGGTGGATCTGGCAAACGCGGCCGCCGTCTCCTATGTAGCTCGCGCTGTCTTTGCCGATGTAGGCCCGCCCGACATTTTGATCAACAACGCTGGCGCTGGACGCTGGCTGACGGTAGCCGAAACGCCGCCTGAAGAAGCGGAACAGATGATGGCGGCGCCTTATTTTGCGGCATTTAATGCCACGCACGCTTTTTTGCCGGCAATGCTGGCGCGCAACAGCGGTCATATCCTCAATGTCACTTCCGTCGCTTCCTATGCCGCCTGGCCTGGGGCCACTGGCTACATAGCGGCTCGTTGGGCTATGCGCGGCTTCACCCTGGGGCTGCGCGCCGATTTACACCGCACCCGTATTGGCGTCACCTTGTTTGCCGCGGGCAAGGTAGACACGCCCTACTTTACCCGTAACCCTGGCAGCGAGGAAAGGATACCTGGCCTCAGCCGGATTGTACCCACCCTGTCTTCAGCGCAGGCTGCCGCCGCTATTGTGCGCGCGGTGCAGCGGCAGCGGCGCGAGGTCATTGTTCCGCCTATCGCTGCTCTTTTTGTGAAGTTGCATAAATTTCTGCCGGGCGTGGTAGACAGGCTGTTGATTCAGACAGGTTGGCAGGAGTAGCCGGCTGGACGGCGGCGCGGCGCATCTATTCTTCGACTGGTTGGCTCATGATTTGCAGGCGTTCAAAACGGATAGTAGTGGGGTCATTAAAACTTTGGGTTACGACGCCAACTTGCGTCCCCAAGATGGGCTGAGTCCCTGTCCACAGTTGCTCCCGATTGACCCGAACAATGAATTCATTTTCCTGGCGCTCAATTTGAATCTCATTGCCGGCAGCCCCCGCCCGCACGTGGGGCCAGGTTTGCCACGGCAGCAGATAATGTGCGCGACCACCTTCGTATAGCCATAAAGAGACGTAACCTGTCGCGGAAACTGCCGCCGCCAGATAACGGTTTGGGTCCCCCAACGCCAGCCCATAGGCGGCGTCAGGATCGCCTGACTCCCAGGCTGCGGTTAACCGAATAGCCGAATAGGGGGCGGCAGACTCTGCGACCAGCCAGTTTAGCTGTTCTGCTGTTGCCGGCAGGGATACGGGTTCCAGCGGTATAGAGCGGGCAGGCAGAACAGCGGGCGTCGGATCGGTTAGACCTGCGCTGATCGCCAGAATCCCTGCAATAGCTGCCAGCAGCACGCCTACCGCCGCCAGGCCCAGCCAGTGCATCATTTTGCCAGAAGGTGTGGTATAGGGCTTCATCAGTGAATGCTTCAGATGCCAAGAGACTTTTGTACGCCCGCTGCCAGGGCAAAAATTGTACTTGAGATAGCGACGCTATGACAACCATTCCTCTTTATGAGAAGATTGCCCACTACTACGACCTGACCCATGCCGCCTTGCGGGCAGACATTCCCCTGGTACGCGCGCTGGGTATAGAGGCTGGAGCCCCCGTTTTGGAATTAGGTTGCGGGTCAGGCCGATTGCTGCTACCGCTGGCTCGCGCTGGCATAGCGGTGACGGGCGTAGACAATTCCCCCGCTATGTTGCAACGCGCGCGCCAGAAACTGGCTGCGGAGCCGCCGGCCGTGCGCCAGCGGGTGACGTTGGTAGAGGCCGATATGACGGCTTTCGATTTGCCGCAGCGCTTTTCTCTGATTTTGTTGTCTTACAATACGTTCATGCACCTGCCGCCAGCCCAAATGAAACGGGCGCTGCAAGCGGCCGCTGGTCACTTGCTGCCCACCGGGCGTCTGTTCATTGATCTGGCAAATCCGCTGGATCTGGCTCAAACACCTATGGATCACGTCATCACCCTGGAGCGGGCGTTTTCCGATCCAGAGACGGGAGATCTGGTGCTGCAATGCGCCAGCAACCTGCTGGACATGGAGCAGCAGCGACTACAGGTTACCTGGATTTATGATGCTGCTCCACCCGCAGGCGGGACGGTGCAGCGGTTGGTAACGCAGGTAGACTTTTACTATCTATATCCCCATGAACTGGATCTGCTGCTGTCGCAAGCTGGTCTGAAACTGACGGCCCTGTATGGCAACTATCATCGTGCCCCATTTACCGAGGAAGGGGAACGGCTGCTGGTAATTGCCGGCAAAGCCTGACGCCAGATCAGTTCATAACCGCCGTTGGGCTTACTCTTTGGGTGGCTGAATCCTATCCAACGAGCGCATAGACATGTCAATGGCTGGCGCTGGATGGGCTTCAGCCAGACGCAGACGCACAAAAACCATCGGCCCATAATAACTGGCCCAAATACCCAGCAGGAAGTAACGGAAAATTCGCAGCGGTAGCCCCAGCCAGATTGGTTCGGTAGGCAAGATAAGCCCCAACCCGCGCCACACCACCAGCACCCCCACAAAACCGACCACGATTCGCAAAATCCGTTTCCAGATGGGCCCATCGGCGCGGAAGCGGACGCGGCTGCCCTCTAAAACAAAACCGCAGCCAACGCCTAGAAGCGCCCCCAAGGCAGACGCCACGTTGCGCAGGCTGGTCGTTTCGGCGTCTGGAATGAAGCTGGCCCAGGCGGCGGCCTGATCTGGCTCACCTATCAGCAGACGAATGGCAGCGTACAACAGGGCGGAAGCCAGGGGAATGAGGATGGCAATGAGCAACCGCTGCCCCAAAATACGTTGGCGGAAGGTTTCCAGCCCATACCGCCGCCATACCAGATACCCCACCACAATGACTAATCCCACCAGGTAGCCAGCCAGCACGTCGTGAAAAAAATGTACTCCCAGGTAGACGCGACTCAGTCCCATTAAAAAAACGATGAACACAGCCGCCAGCCAGACCCACCTCTGCCGCAGCCAGACTGCCAGGTAAATGTAAGCCACAAAGGCAGACTGGGCGTGTCCGCTGGGAATACCATAGCTTTCCTCATCGCTAAGCTGCAACGAGGAATCCAACCAATAGGGACGTGGACCGCGCAAGGCGTGTTTGGCAATGCTGTTAGCCACATCGCTAAAAGCTAATAAGTACACCAGGTTACGCGCCAACTGCTTGTCCAGGCTCCAATAGATGAGGGGTAAGATGCCCAGGTAAAACTCAAAGCGGCCCGCTTCGCTTATGTACTCCAGGAACGTTCTCAGCCAGGGATAGTTTTCCTGCAACCACCTGGCAATGTCCAGACCCATTTCGTATACCGATTCCATTTTCCCTTTCCACCTCGGTCATTGAATGATACCGGAACGTGCCACCTGGCTCCAGGTTCACGCATGTCAACTGGCGCAATTCATTGTAACGCTGAAAAGTCAAAATGACCATCTTAACTTTTTAGCTGGCTCTCAACTTTCCCTTAAGTCGTACTCAGTAAACGATAACAGTTTTTTTACACCTGACAGCGAGAATAGTGAGCATCAACTTTAACCTGTATGGGAGTAACGCAGTTACCAGAGGACGAAAGTTTTGAAGAGTTTTGTACTCTGCAGGCGGCGCGTAGCTTCTACTACTACAATGATTGATGGAAAGGAGAACTCAACATGCAAAAGCGACTGTATACCATAACTGTGCCGTTAGTTTTATTACTGGCATTGGTATTGAGTGGGTGTGGTCAGGCGGCGACGGCGGTGCTGCCGGCATCTCAACCCGCCGTACTCACCCAATCCGAAACCTCTCAACCGGCTATCGTCGCGCAAACAGCCCCCACCGACAGCGTTGCCCAAGCCAACGGCTCTGCCGGCAGCCGCGCCGCCGCAACCAATGGCATCCTGGCTGAGGATACGCTCATTAACCTTTACGAGCGAGTTAATCCGGGCGTCGTCAACATTGTCATCAACAGTGGTCAAGGTTCCGGCTTTGTCTACGATACCGAGGGCCACATTGTCACCAACAACCACGTTATTGCTGGCGCTACCCGCATCACTGTCAACTTTGCCGATGGCACAGAAGCGCCCGCCACCCTGGTAGGTACAGACCCCGACTCTGACCTGGCTGTGATTAAGGTAAACCTGCCTGCCAGTAAGCTGACGCCTATACCAGTGGGAACGTCGGATGACCTCCGCGTGGGACAGTTTGTGGTAGCTATCGGCAACCCGTTTGGCTTACAAGGTTCTATGACCATCGGCATTGTCTCTGGCTTGGGGCGGCTGTTGAACGAAGGGCAGGGCTTCAGCATTTCTGACATCATCCAGACAGACGCCGCCATCAACCCCGGCAACTCCGGCGGTCCGCTGCTCAATCTGGATGGCGAGGTCATTGGCATCAACACGGCAATTGAGTCTCCTGTGCGCGCCTCTTCTGGTATTGGCTATGCTGTTCCTGCCGACACTGTTGTCAGCACGGTAGCACAACTTCTGGATAACGGTGAGGTACGCCATCCCTGGCTGGGTATTTCTGGCGTTGAATTGAACGCCACCCTGGCGCAGGCTATGAACCTGAGTGAAGATCAGCGGGGCATTCTGGTAGACCAGGTGATCGCTGGCGGGCCATCAGCCGACGCTGGTTTGCGCGGCTCGAATCGCCAGACCAGCATTGGCGGTCAGGTGGTGCGCGTTGGCGGCGACGTCATCACGGGCATTGATGATGAGGTGGTGCAAGATTTCGACGACCTGCTCACCTATGTTGTGCAGGAAACGGAAGTGGGTCAGACAGTAACCCTGCACGTCTTACGTGACGGTCAGCCGACCAGCGTGGAAGTCGTGTTGGAAGCGCGCCCCGACAATTAACACGAGTAGCGCGACGCACTGGCAAAAGTACGTCGCGCCTGTATCGTACAAAGTGGGCGTCATTCTCGCGGTGGGCGGGAATGACGCCCAACTGTCCGGCTAAAAATTCAAAATCAGGCGAGCCAGCGAAAAATAGATGAAAAGCCCCGTGGCATCCACCAGCGTACTCATGACGGGACCCGAAACGACAGTCGGATCAATCTTCAGGCGAGCGGCGATGATGGGCAGGATCGCCCCCGCAGAATTAGCCCACAACACAATGCCCATAATGGCTACCGCCACCGTCACCCCCAACTGTGGGTTTGGCTCCCAGGTGATAGACCGAACGTAGGCAGCCAGGCACATTCCCAGACCCAACAGCAGCCCCACGCGCGCTTCGCGCCACCAGACCCGAAATATATCCTGCCACTCGATGTCGCCCGTAGCCAGGGCGCGAATAACGGTGGCAGTGGTTTGCGAACCAGCGTTGCCGCCGGTGCCAATGATCAGAGGAATGAAAATAGCCAGGGAAGCCATTACTTCCAATTCCCATTGGAAAATACGCATCACGGAGCCTGTCAGCGTGGCTGTAAGAAATAACAGCAGCAGCCAGCCGATGCGCTTGCGCGTCATGGACAGAATGCTAATGTCCAGATAGGAGCGCTTTAACGGCTGCGCTCCACCCATCCGCTGGATATCTTCCGTCGCTTCCTCTTCCAGCACGTCCATCACGTCGTCGTAAGTGATGACGCCCAACAAATAGTTTTCTTCATTTACCACAGGCAGCGCCAGCAGGTCGTAGCGTACCATCAGGCGAGCCACTTCTTCCTGGTCGGCGCCTGCCGGCACTGACACCACGTCTGGATTCATAATCTCTTGAATCGTTTTGTGCGGTTCAGCAATGAGAAAACGACGCAAGTCCAATACGCCCGATAATTTGCCCTGGGCATCCACCACAAACAGATAATAAATTGCCTCTGCATCGGGCTGCCAGGTGCGCAGTGTTTCCAGAGCGTCGGCTACCGTCATGCGGCGGCGCAGCGCCAGGAATTTGGACGTCATCAAGCCGCCCGCGCTCTCGTCCAGATGAATGAGCAGGGGGCGCAATTCTTCTTCGTCTTCCAGATCAGACAGGAGCGCTTCGGCTCGTTCTGGTTGAATATCCCCTAGCAGGTCAGCCGCTTCATCCGGCTCCATCTCGTCCATAATCCGCACGAGCTGCGGATTGGGCATAGCGGCGATGATTTCCGCCACCTCTTCGTCGTCAAGCTCTTCCAGGATGTCGGCGGATTCGGATGCCGGCAAATGGCTCAACAACGCCATCTGCTCTTCTTGCTCCAACGAATCAAACACAGCCGCCATGTCCGCTGGTCGCAGCGCGGCGAAAACCTCCACGGCGCGCGTCATATGACCCTGGTCAAGAGCCGTCTGGAGTTCTTCCAGAATTAATTCAAATGTGTCAAAAGTTTGGGGACTCACTGCGCACCTCCAGTCATCAACGATGCCCCGGAGGCGTCATCAACCTGCGAGGCTCAGAATATCAAATTGGTTGAGTAGTGGGGCTGGGGACTATTGCCCGGACTACTGTTGGCTTCGGTTTCCGTAATCATGTGATAATCACTGCGCCGCGCCAATGATCAGCCATTGGCGGATTAACAGGTCTCCTGGACTACTTGGGTGATTGAACAATGTTATCTGCCGTCCAACTTCTGCATTGAAGTTGGACATCACCACACATTTTGTGGGCGCGCCATTCCTTGCTGGCGTCGCCCGCTTACTATAAAGGTGTGTAGGCGGAATGTCAAATAAGAAGTTGAACTTCCTAAAAGTCTCAAAGACTTTTGTAGTCTGGTAATGGCAATTATCCAACAAATTTCTAATCTTGATCATACATACCTCTTACACAACTCTGCTTAAATAGATGGGTAGATAAAAAGCAACAAGAACCAACCCAACTGCCAGATTTCTTACAGAAGCGACGTTGGGTATCAGTTACCTGGAGGTAAAGAGTATGTCAAGCTTAGTACGTTGGAATCCTGTTCGTGAAATGTTGAGCCTGCGGGACGCCGTTGACCGGTTGTTCGAAGACACCTATGATTTCCCCAGCTTCCGCTGGCCCGAGGCGAAGATGTGGTCGGTCGCGCTGGACGTTTTGGAAGAGAAGGATAACTTCCTGATCAAGGCTTCGCTGCCCGGCGTCGAGCCGAACGACATTGACGTAACAGTGAACGACAACATCCTGACTATCAAAGGGGAAGTTCACGCGGAGCAGTCTGTTGAGGAAGAGCAGTACCATATTCGTGAGCGCCGCTTTGGCAGCTTCATGCGCAGCGTAACCCTGCCCACCCAGGTAGATGCGGAAAAGATCGAAGCTGTCTATGATAAGGGCGTGTTGGAACTGCGCATCCCCAAGACGGAAGGCGCCAAACCGAAGCGAATCGCCATCAAATCGAACGGCCACAAGGTCATCACGGCTAAAGCCAAATAAACGCGCGACCTTTCCTGCCACGCCGCCCAAGCGCGTGGCTCCTGCAAGAGCCTCGTTCCTCAGGGAACGGGGCTCTTTTTTGCTTCTACAGGCAAAAAACATCGGCGACGGGCAATTTTTGGCGCATGTGCGCCAAAAATTGCCCATAAAAGTGGGTGTCAGCCCCGCCGTAGACGGGACTCACGCCCACCACGATTAAGTGCAGCGCTACCCCGTTAGCGGTGGGGGTGAAAATTCCGATGTTTTTCTAACTTTTATCATACGTTGCTCTTACACAACTTTAGTTTAATACTGTCCATAAGCACAATGAACTGTGCAACAAGACAACAGCACTCTAACCCAAAGTAAATCACTCAATGACATGATGTATGGAGGCAAAACCATGGTTACTTTAACTCGTTGGAACCCGGTTCGTGAGATGATGGCTCTGCGCGACATGATGGACCGCGTTTTTGAAGAAGGTGTTGAATCACCAGCGATGCGCTGGTCCGAAGCGACCGAATGGCCCCTGGCGCTGGACGTGGTGGAGAACAAAGAAGGGTATATGGTCCAGGCGTCCCTGCCCGGCGTGAACCCTGACGAAATCGAGATCGTTGTCAATGACAACGTCTTGACCATCAAAGGCCAGGTCAAGAAAGATGAACCAGCCGAAGGCGTGCGCTATCATGTGCGTGAGCGTCGCTATGGGACCTACAGCCGCAGCCTGACCCTGCCGCAGTTGGTGAACACCGATGCGGTGGAGGCTAACTACCACAATGGCATTCTGTCGCTGTTTATCCCCAAAGCGGAAGAAGCCAAACCGAAGCGGATCGCCATTCAAACCAATGGGACCCAGCGCACGATTGTAGCTGAGGCGAGCCATTAAGGTTTAGAAGAGCAAAGAGACGCCGTAAAACAAAAACCCAGTTTCTCTACGAAACTGGGTTTTTCACTTTCATACGTAATGTTAACACCCATCAAACGCTATTTTTATGCGCATTGTGTAACATAAGTGCCGGCAGGTAAAGGAAACCGGGTTTTTCACCAGCCTCTTGTTGATGAAAAAAAGCCCCGGTCGTTCCTGAGCCGAATTTTGTTGCAAATTGATGGAGGATGAGATGTCTAAGATTATTGGTATTGACCTGGGTACAACCAATTCAGTCGTAGCCGTGATGGAAGGCGGCAATCCGGTGGTTATTCCCACGGCTGAAGGCGGCGAATTGTGTCCGTCTATTGTTGCTTTTAACAAAAAGCGTGAGCGATTGATCGGTCAGACGGCTAAACGCCAGGCAGTGGTTAACCCGGAGAACACGATCTATTCCGTGAAACGGTTGATGGGCCGCCGCTTTGACGAACCGGAGACAAAGCGGACGATGCAGATGGTGCCTTATGAAATTAAGGCTGGTCCACAAGGAGACGCCCGTTTGCACATTCCGGCGACGAATAAGAGTTATACGCCGCAGGAAATCTCGGCGTTTGTTTTGCAGAAGTTGAAGCGAGATGCCGAAGCCTACCTGGGCGAAACAGTCACGCAGGCGGTTATCACCGTACCTGCCTATTTCAATGACAGCCAACGCCAGGCGACTAAGGACGCGGGCCAGATTGCGGGCCTGGAAGTGATGCGCATCATCAACGAACCAACGGCTGCGGCGCTGGCTTATGGTCTGGACAAAAAGAAGGATCAAACTATCCTGGTATTTGACCTGGGCGGCGGTACGTTTGACGTATCTGTGTTGGAAGTAGGCGACGGCTTGATCGAAGTGAAAGCCACTAACGGAGATACGCACCTGGGCGGCGACGACTGGGATGAGCGGATTGTCCATTGGTTAGTGGAGGAGTTCAAGAAAGACCAGGGCGTTAACCTGGCGAATGACCGTCAGGCGTTGCAGCGACTGCGCGAAGCGGCAGAGAAGGCGAAGATTGAGCTGTCCACGTTAATGGAGACCGAACTGAACCTGCCCTTTATTACGGCAGACGCTTCGGGACCGAAGCATTTGCAAATGCGCTTGAGCCGGGCCAAATTCGAGAATCTGACGGAAGACCTGGTGCAGCGCTGTCGCCGGCCTTTTGAGCAGGCTTTGAAAGATGCCGGCATGTCCGCCGCCAATCTCGATGAAGTCGTGCTGGTGGGTGGTTCGACGCGCATGCCGATGGTGCAAGACCTGGTGCGCAGTCTGACAGGCAAAGAGCCTAACAAAAGCGTTAACCCTGATCAGGTGGTTGCCGTAGGCGCAGCCATTCAAGCGGGCGTCTTGGGTGGTGAAGTCAAAGATGTGCTGCTGCTAGACGTGACCCCCCTTAGCCTGGGGATTGAAACGATGGGCGGCGTCATGACCGTGTTGATCCCGCGCAACACCACTATCCCCACGCGCAAGTCGCAAATCTTCACCACGGCTGAAGACAACCAGCCTGGGGTGGATGTGCAGGTGCTGCAAGGTGAACGGCCCATGGCTGAAGACAACAAGCCGCTGGGTAAGTTCCGCCTGGATGGCATCCCACCCGCGCCGCGCAGCATCCCGCAAATCGAAGTGACTTTCGACATTGACGCCAATGGCATCCTGCACGTCAAAGCGCAGGATAAAGCCACAGGCAAGGAACAGAGCATCCGCATTACGGCGACGACTAACCTGAACGAAGCGGATGTGGACCGCATGATCAATGAAGCGCGGCAGCATGAAGCGGAAGACCAGCGGCGGCGCGAACTGGTAGAAGCGCGCAACAACGCGGATACGCTGATTTACACTGTGGAGAAGAGTTTGCATGAGCTGGGCGATAAAGTGCCGGCATCCGAACGCAGCCGTATTGAAGCCAGCGTAGCTGAACTGCGGCAATCCCTGCCCAGCACAGACGTTAACCGCATTCGCCAGTTGAGCCAGAATCTGGAGCAAATGAGCTACGCCCTGAGCCAGCAGCTTTACCAGGCGCAGGGCGGCGCGGGTTACGCCGCCGGATCGGAACGTCGCGGGGATGACGAAGACATCATCGAAGGGGAATTCCAACAGGCATAAGACGTCTGGTCGCTGCATAGGAATGCATAGGAACCAGGCAAATCTGAAAACGGCGGGCTGCAAGGCCCGCCGTTTTTGTTTGGATTCTAATAAAATTGAGACGAATTTGTGCTATCCTATACTTGTTGCGACAAAGAGCGAGCAAGGCCACATGCAAACTGGTATACGGAGCAGTTAAATGGAATATCGGGATTATTATCAAGCGCTTGGCGTCAGTAAAAGCGCCACTCAGGACGAAATCAAGAAGGCGTACCGCAAACTAGCCCGCCAATATCATCCTGACGTGAACCCTGACAACAAGTCGGCTGAAGAGCGATTCAAACAAATAAACGAAGCCTACGAAGTGCTGTCTGATCCAGAGAAACGTCAAAAGTATGATCAGTTCGGCTCCCAATGGCAGCAATTCCAAAATACAGGCGGTCGCCCTGACGATTTCTGGCGACAGTACGCCACCCAGGGGGGCGCGCGCGTCAACGTGGAAGACCTGGAAAGCCTCTTGCGCGGCTTTGGCGGCACCAGCGGCAGCAGCAACTCTAGCTTCTTTGATTTGCTTTTTGGCAACATGGGGGGGCAGCGCGGCGGTTTTCAGAGCCAGCCCCAGCGCGGGCGCAACGCGGAAGTCACGGTGGAAGTGACGCTGGAGGAGGCGTTTCACGGTTCAACGCGCCAGGTACAGCAGGCTGACGGCCAACTGGCGCAGGTGAAGATTCCCCGCGGCGTCAAGACGGGGTCCAAGATTCGTGTGAAAGGCGGCGGCAGCCCAGGCGCCTCTGGCGCGCCAGCCGGCGATTTGTACCTGGTTGTGCAGGAACTGCCCCATGCGCAATTTGAACGGCGTGGGGACGATTTGTATACATCGGTCAAAGTGGATTTGTATACGGCTATTTTGGGGGGCAAAGTAGATGTGCC
>CAYQYJ010000074.1:0-12199 GCA_964421605.1 uncultured Ardenticatenaceae bacterium
CGTTTTTCTGCGTCATCAGCGTCCTCTTGAAGTGTCAGGGGGTGGTGAGGGAAAGGGGGAGCAGCAGGCGGTCGTCGGGGAGGGGCGCGCCGGGGGCGGCGAATGCCGGCAGCCGGGCGTAACGCGCTTCGCCCAGATGCGCGTACAAGCCCACAGCGACCAGGTAGCTGCCTGCCGGCACGCCTGTCAGATCCAGCGACACCGAGTCAGCCACAATTTCGCCGGCCGTCCATTGGCTGGTGGGGTAGCTGTTGCCCTGGGGCATGGCGTCATCCTGAGCCAGAATGTCGCCTGTGGTGGGGTGCAGCAGGTGGATAAAGTGGAAATAATCTGTTTGACCGGGACGCAGCGCCTGCCAATATAAAGTTAGATGGAGACGGTCGCCTGTTTGCGTCGCCGTGTAACCGCGCAGGGTGATTATGCCGCCCGAGACGGCGGGATCGCCAAAGATGGCGGATTGGGGGATAACGGATGCCGGCAGTTCGTAGACGGGTTGCGTCGGACGAAAAGCCAATGCGCCATCTCCCCGCGCCGTTAACTCTCCCAGGCGGCGCGTCAGATGAACCTCACCCGTGCGCATATCGTATAGTTGAATTGTGATTACCTGGCCCGGAGTGGGGCGATCTGGCAGGGGCAGCGCCAGCCAGTCGTTGACCCAGACAGCGGCGGGCCAGTCACTGCTGGGCAAAAAGCCGTAGCCCGGCTGCGTATCAAACTGGCTCAGGCGGGTTCCCAGGCTGTCCACCAGGCGCAGCGACACGCTCAGGTTGGCGGGCAGAACTGTGGGCGTCCACCAGGCCAGATGCAGGCGCAGCGTATGGTCAGCGACAGCGGCGGCGTTGACGCGCACAGCCAGGCCAGCAGCGGCGGGCGGCGTCGTGTCTGCAGCGGGAATGACGCGCACGGGCGACAGGAACAGGTCCCCGCGCGTTTGTCCAGAGGGCAGCAGCGGCTGACCCGTGACAAAGGTCAATCTGGGCAGAAAGAGACCGCCAGGGGCGTCGGCGGGCAATGTCAGGGTATAGACGCTCTCGCCAGAAATTGCCGGCAGCGCGGCGGCTGCCAACGGTTCCACGGCGACTGCTGTGGTCAGATTAACGGCAGGCGACACCAGGGTCATTGTAGCCGGTTCTGGCGCGCCTGTCTGCCAGCGCAGGCGAATGGTCAGAGGCTGGCCGGCGGTCACGGTTTGGGGGTTGATGTCGTAGGCGATCAGCGCTGCGCCGTTGCTGAAGGAGACGACATTGTCGTGGTGTAAGTAGCCCATCTGGGCAAAGTCCCAGGTGTTATTGGCGGCGAGCGGAGGAGTTGCGGGCCACAGGCGCAGCCCTACAGCCAGGAGAGCCACGCCCCCACCCCCAGCCAGCAGCCAACGCCAATCAACCCGCTTCGCATAGTCGCGCAGGAGCCAGGCAGCCAGCAGCCAGACGACCAGGGAAAGGAGTTCGGCGACCAGGCGCACAGGCGTGCGGCGCAGCGTCAGGTCAAGGGTGTGGGTTCCTGCCGGCACATCCACCTGTATCAAACCCGATCCTGTGGCGGTTAGCGGCGTTGGCGCGCCATCCAGGCGCGCTGTCCAGCCGGGCCAGAAGAGCGTGGGCAGGCGGATGGCGGCGGTTTCGCTGGCGACGGTGATTTGCCACTGCTGCCGCGCCGTCTGCCGCGTTAACGGTTGGATTGCGGCCTGACCGGCTATTCGTTGAGCGGTGTCACGTTGGCCCTGGGTGAGCCAGGCGCTGGTATAGGGGCGAGGCTGCACCCAGGGGGGCAGGTATTCGGCGCTGACGGTGCTGCCGATATTGCCCGTGAACCATTCATATTCCGCCAGGCGCGCCGCGGTGACGTCGGCGTCTGTGAGGGGCAAATGGTCGGTGGAGAGGCGTCCCAGGCTGCTGAGCAGCAGCAGCGTCGCCGCCAGCACGGCAATAGCGGGAGCGGTGGGCTTTGGGCGGCGATGGCTGCCGGCAAAAGCCAGCCCGGCTGTGGCTAACGCGCCCATGAGAGCCAACACGGAGAGAAAGCGCCAGGGGAACTGGGTAAAGGGCAGCAGCGGCAGATGATCCCAAAGGGGCCGGGAGAGGGGGGTGATCATGAAGGCGGCGAGCAGCAGACCAAGGGTGATGAACAGGCGGTGGGAACCCAACAGCGCGGCTGCCCGCCGTCGCCACCAGGTGAACAGACCAGCCAGGGTCAGGAGGCCCTGCACCAGACCCAGGCGAAAGGGCCCGCCGCTGCCCGCGCCCACGTCGTAGTTAAAGAAGAAGCCGGGCTGAACCAGGTTGGCGCCGCGAAAGTGACCGCTGTAATGGAAGTAGCCGGCGGTGACGGGGGTAAGTTGGGCCAGGTTTTGCCCGGCTAATGCCGGCAGCCAAAACCAGGCTGACAACCCTAACCCTAGCAGCAGCGCTGTCACTGCCCGGCGGATAGAGAGCAGCGGATCAGCGGCATGACGCCAGGCTTGCAGCAGCAGATACAACAGCAGGAAGGGTGAAAAAATCAGGGCGGAGATGTTATGGCTGAGGATCAGGGCGGCGTAGCTAAAGCCGAAGAGGGCGATGGCCTGCCAGACACGGCGTTTGTCCTCAGCCGCCAGTAAATTGTCCGCCGCCAGCAGGATAACGGGATACCAGGCCATTGCCCAGAATTCCGCCAGGGAGTCGCCGCGCACGTAAACGTTGACCAGATGGAAGGGGGCCAGGGTGTAGGCGGCGGCAGCCAATACGCCCGCCAGTTGGCTGTCGCTCCAGCGCTGCCCCAGGCGGTATGTGGCCCACGCGGCCAGGGCAAAGGCGGCTAACTGAGTAAGCTGGATGGCGCTGACCAGGCTAAACCCCCATAAATGCAGCAGGGCGGCGACGTAAATGGACAGCGGCGCGTAGAAGTTAAAGAATGGGTAGCCGTAGCCATAGTTGGCGTCCGGCATCCAGCGCACGGGGAAGTGACCGTCCGCCAGGGCCGCCGCCATTTGTTGGGTGCGTTGCAAGAGAAAAGGGCTGTCGCCGCCGCCGCGCGTGTTTAGCAACTCTCCAGGAGCGTAAAGAGGCGCAGCGGCAGCCAGGATGAGGAGCAGCAGGATCAACCAGATTGGCGGCACATGCCATTGCCCTTTTTTTGAGTACCACCAATTCATTTTGCGTACTTACCCGGTATAAACAAAAAAGGCAGAAGGTAGATTTGCACTGCCTTCTGCCTCTGTTTCGTTGCCGAAAATTTTCTCAGGCGCGCTGGCGCATGACCAGAACGATCAAGCCGCCCAGGACAGCCACCGCCACGACGATCAACAGCAGCCCGCTGATGGTGGAGAGGGTTAAGCCGCCGCCCGTGTCGCTGGCGGCGGCAGTGGCAGCGGGAGGCGGGGTGGCGGCGCTGGCTACGGCGCTGTCCGCTGTCGGCTCCTGGCGCACGCGGCTGCCAAATTCCAGGCCAATCTGCTGCCCGACCGCCAGATCCAGGCTTAAGTTGCTGGCGGTGGTGGCTTCCAGACTGGCGGGCAATATTTGCGCCACCTGATAAGCGCCTGCGGGGATGTTTTCAAAACAGACGGGTTCGGGCCCGCCGCGGGAAACGCCCTGGCCCAATACGTCGTTCCCCTGGGACAGGGTAAAGGTGACGCCAGCCATGAAGCCTTCGCTGGTTTCGTGCTGCCCATTGGCGTCCAGGTCGCCAAAGGCGTTGACGCAGATTTGCCCGCCGGGGGGCGTGGTGGGGGCTGTGGTGGCTGTAGCCGCTGGCGTCTCTGTGGTTGCAGGCGTGGGTTCATCGGCGCTACCGCCGGCTGCCGCTGTACTGGTGGGCGTGGGTTCGCCTGTTTCCGGCTCGCCGTAGCCGACGATGAGAAGTTGGCCCGCCTGGACAAAGTCGGTGCGCGTCAGGTTGTTGTATTCCAGAAGCTCGTCCAGGGTGATGCCGGCCAGCGACGCTACTGTCCACATGGAGCCGCCGGGGGGGACAGCCATGTAGATTACGCCTTCGGCGTCGGGGGTAGGCGTGGGACCCAGGGTAACAATGACCACAGGGGCGGGATTAGGCGCGGGCACAGGGGTGTTGCCAGGAGCAGGGGGTGGGCTGCCGGCAGGGCTGACTTCCACTAATTCAGCGCGATCGACCCAGGAATCGAGATGGGCGCGGCAGTTGTTGGCCCCGCCATAGTCCGTTTCGGCATAGACAGAGACCTTATCGGCGGTGGCGACGACTTCGACGGACACAGATTGCCAGGCGCCGTTGGGGGCGATGGCGCTGCTCCACTTGACGTCGGCGTCGCTCCATAAACCGCTGCCGTTGGGGTCAATGCCGGCACGTACCAGACCAATACCATCTGATGGGGCTGTGCCGAAATTGCTGTTAGAGGCAAAGAGGCGGGCGGAAAAAGTGAAGCGGTAAGTCGCGCCAGGCGTCAAGCCGCTGACGGTCTGGAAGACGCCGCCGCGCCAGGTGTCGAACTGGTTGCCGACGCCCTGAGAGCTGCCGCCTTCCAGGATAACGCTGGGGTTCAACTCGACAAACCATTTGGGCAGCACCAGATAACGGGTATCACAAGTCGTTTTACCTGTGTCTTGATGCCAGGGGGCCCAGCCATTGGCGACGCCGTTGTTGTACGGCTGCTCAAATCCGGGGTTGACGACGCGGTTGGCAGCTTGCAGCAGGGGGGCGGCTTCCGTCTGCCCGGCATGGGCAAACAAGAAGACGCTGATCGCGGCTAATAAAAGGAGGGAGAGCGTGCGGGTCAGGGGTTTTGCGCGTTGGGGCATTTGTTTCTTCCGTATTGATGAAAGACTGGAGCAGTCTCCAAGACTGCTCCAGTCTTTTCCAGTCGCTATTTAACTGGCGCGCCGCGCCGTTAGCAGCAAGCCAACGACGACGACCAGGAGCAGCGCCGCCAGGACAACGGCAGCAATGGTGATGCCGTTAGCCAGACCGCCGCTTTGGGCTGTTTCAGCCTCAACGACAGCGGCATTCGCTACCTCTGGGGCTGCTTGCAGGTCGGCGCTGGTGGCGTTTTGGTCGGCGCTGGCGACAGCCTGGCCGGTGTAGCTGCCAAATTCCATGGTAACGACGCTGCCGTCGGTCAGGGCAAGGCCCCAATCGCCGCGGGTGGTCAGAACTTCATCGTTTTGCTGCGAGCGGGTGACCTGGTAGTTGCCGGCAGTCAGTCCAGGCAGGCAGTAGGGTTCGGACGTACCTGTGGTGACGTAGTTGCTGACGACGCGCTGTTCATTGGATATGGTAAAAGCAACGTTAGCGCGGAGGGCTTCACCGGGGTCGTGCAAGCCATTCTGGTTGGCATCTTCGAAGGCTTTCAAGCAGATGCTGGCCCCGGACGTTTCTGGTTCTGATACCAGAATACCTTCCGCCTGAGGTTCGGCGGCAACAGGGGCGGCTGCTTCTGCTGCTGCTCCGTCGGCAGCTGCCGCTTCTGCCTCACCGCCAGTTGTGGCTGGCGCGGCTTCGGGGGCTGCCGGCTGCGCCAACGCAGCGGTTTCGGCGACAACGGCGGCGTCCGTTATAACGTCTGTGGGGGTGATTTCGGACGTGGCGGTTATGGCAGCCGCTGCGGCTTCGGGCGTGGCGGCGGCAGCAGCTTCTTCACCGCCGGTGGGTTCGGCATAACCCACGATCAGGAGCTGGCCGACACTGACGAAGTCGTCGCGGGTGAGGTTGTTGTATTCCAGGATCTGGTCGAGGGTGATGCCGGCATTCGCCGACACCGACCAGAGCGACCCCCCTGGGGGTACTGTGGCGTAGATAACGCCTTCAGCGTCGGGGGTGGCGGTGGGCGCCAGAACAAAAGAAACAGGCGCCGCTGGCGCTGCCGCCGCGCCGCCGCCGCCTGGATTGGTGACCACAGGCGCGCTGCCTGCTCCCAAAACGACCAGAGAGGCGTCGTCCCAGTAGATATCGTTGTGTTTACGCGGTTCGTTGGGCGAGGAGTAGGTAAAAACGGTTACCAGCGAACCTTGCGCCTGGGCGTCAACGCTTAACAGGGCGTATTGATCATAGGGGTTCAGCGTGCCAGACCAGACAATGTTCGGACTGAAGGCATCGGTGCCGCCCGTGGGGTCAATGCCCACGCGCAAGTTAACGGGGGTTGGTTCGGCGGAGTAGGGAACATCGCTGTTGGGCCCGTCCCAGGCGATACCGGTGGACCAGGCCATGCCCCACACCGTAAAGCGCAGTTGGGCATTAGCCGGAACGGTTACCTGCTGGAATACGCCAGCGGTGTTGGTGCGACCAAAGTTGAAATATTGTTGAGCGCGGTCGCCAGAACGGACGCGCCCGGCAAAGTCGCGGGCTTCGGCGGGTTTGTATTCAGGGTTGGCATAGATGGCGCTATCCCGCCCGGCGACTATCCACCACCAGGGCGTCCACCCGGCGGCTGTTTGGGCTGTGGTGCAGATGCCGGCAGGGCAGTCTGGATTTCCCCCAGGCGGCACAAAGGAGCCGTAGGGACCTTCAAAGCTGGGATTAACCAGCAAGTTTACTTCTTGCGCCTGGGCTGGCTGGCTGCTGCTGACGACCAGCACGCCTACTGCCAGAACAACCAGCAGCAAGGTTCCCAGTTTCAAGAAGATGCTGGCTTGTGAATGCATACGAAAATCTCGCATAATGCTAACTCCTGAATTTTTAGATTAAGGTGACCTGATCGCGGTCTGGTTATCAAGCATGGGTGTTTAGTTTGACCAGGATCAGGCGCTTGGGCAACTTTCTGCCCAGAATCATTAGCTTAAGATTAGAAAATGCGCGTTTTAAGAAACGCGCGCATTTTGAGAAACGCGCCGCATCCGTGTAACGCTGCCCGTTATTTGAGGAGCCAACTGTCGCCTGCCGGCAAGCCATCAGGGAAGAAGACGGGCAAACGGGTTACGGTGTCGGCGACGTACAGCCCGATTAGAATTTCGTGGCGGGCGGGATCATACGGTTCGCGCAACGTGAGCAGATGTTGATCCGCCACGTACAAACCCGGCTGCCACCAGGGTGTGGGCCAGTGGCCCTGCGCGGGCGGCTGGTCGTTTTGCCCCACCAGACCATCTGCGGCGCTGGCATGTTTGGGGCGCACGTGCACAAAGGAAACGAGCGATTCTGGGATAGCGGCTGTGGTTGACCAGACCAGATTGACGCGCAGGCGGTGCGTATCCAGCGGCGCGATGGCGGCTTGATGCAGGGCGACGTGCTCGCCAAAACGAGCCAGCGGCGGCAGCGCGGGCGCAGGTTCCCGTTGGAAACGAACAAAAAGCGGATAAGCCGCAGGTTCCAGGTCGCCGCGCCCCAGGCTGCCTGTGACGGCGCTCACCAGGGCTGGCGGCGGCAGCGCCTGCCGCACAAACGCCAGCGATTGGTGGGGCCAGACATAGATCGTTGCCTGACCCTGCGTAAGCGGAGGTAAGCCATGGCTGGCGGAGAAAACGGTCACCGGCTGCGCCGGATGCAGCAGAAACCGGACAGAGGGCCAATTTTCCAGGAAACGATCCTCGATGTAAATAGCCTGGCTGTCATGGTCGGCATTGATCTGTTCCGCCAGGTCGCGCGCGCCGCTTTCAAATAAGTAAGCGGTGTCCGGCTGCTGTGCATAGGCAACGTAATCGCGCACGGTTAAAGCCAGGCTGCCGGCAAGCAAGGCGGCGACCAGCAAAGCGCCCCCCCAACGGGGCAGGCGGGACCACTGGCTCAACTGCGCCAGACCGATGGCGGGGAAGATGAGCAGCGCGGGCAGGATACCCACGGCGCGTAAGAAGTGGGGCGTATCTTCAGCCAGGATGGTGGGGCCGGACATGACGCCCCACCACAGCAGCAGCGCCGCGGCAGCCGGCTGCCGCCAGCGACGCAGACACCAGACCAGACCCAGGGCGAAGGGAATGAGCATAAACCCGTCAAAGACGGGTCGGCCGGCCGGGTTGTGGCGTAAGATGGTGTCCCCTTGCCAGCAGCAGAGGCCTATGCCCTGCCAGGTGTGCGTCCACAGCGCGCCCCACAGGTCGCCGCCGTTGACGGCGGGGTCCAGGATGGAGACCTGACCAATGCGCCCCAGAATGAGCGCGGGGTCTTTCACCGCCAGCCAGACCAGAGGCGCAGCTATTATGGCAGCGCCAGCGGCAAACCAGCCTGCCCCGGGCCATAATTTGTCCCGCCAGACGGTTTTACCAGACGTAAGCAGCAGGTAGAGCAGAAACAGGAGCAGCAGCAGCGGCGTCAAGCGGACAGCCAGATAGGTGTAGAAACTGGCGCCATAGAGCAGACCCGCCAGGAACCAGAGTCGCGGCTGCCGCCGCCGATAAGCCAACGCGCCTAGCCACGCCGCGGCGGCTAACAAAGGGACAAGCAAGATGGCGCGTAAACCAATGCGGCTGAGGTGAACGGGCCACAGGGTGATGGCCCACAGCCAGGCAGCCAGCAAGCCGACGCGCTGGTTGAACCAGGTTGTCGCCAGATGGTAGGTTATCCAGGTTGTTAAAACGCCAGCAATGGCGGCTGCCAGACGTATCGCCAGCGCTGTACGCCCCAATAGGGCCACGCTGAGGGCTGTCAGGTAGATGTAAGCGGGTTCGCGCCCATTGTTGGCGCTAAAGAAAAGGGCGTGTTCCCCTTGCAGCACGCCCAGCGCATCCAGACCGTTGTACGCTTCGTCTCGATAGAGACCTGGCGGGGCTGCGCCTAAGTGCCAGAAACGCAGCGCGGCGGCGGTGAGCAAGGCTAATAGTAAAAAAACCCATCCGAGATGGGATGGGCCAATGGGTAGTCTGTCCTGGTGGGGGGAACTTCGCTGTACGGTTGTCAAATCGGGGCAAGTATAGCAAAATAGGAATCTGTGTCAACTTTCACAAATGCTGCCGGCATTCTCATTCACGCCTGGATGCTGCCGCGTGACTCAATGGCCGGTCTTCCCCTTGATGCACAAACTGTTGGACTTGATGGCGTTTGCCCTGAGTGGAGGATTCTTCATCCTGCATGCGCGTACTAATGGTGTCTAAGGCTTGCCTGGTGGGTGCTTACCAGACGAAACTGGAAGCGATTGCCAGTTTTGCGGATGTGACCTTACAGGTGATTGTACCGCCCAGTTGGGATGATCCCGCGGGACCTGTGGCTCTGGAACGCGCCCATACGCAGGGTTACCAACTGCTGGTTGATCCCATTCGCTTTAATGGGCATTATCACTTCCACTATTACCCGCGCCTGCCGCAGCGCCTGCAAGCGTTCCAGCCGGATATATTGCACATGGATGAAGAGCCGTATAACCTGGCTACCTGGCTGGCGATACGCCAGGGGCGCCGCCAGGGGGCGCGTACCCTTTTCTTTTCCTGGCAGAACATCTGCCAGCGTTACCCCTTTCCCTTTAATTGGATGGAAAAGCAGGTATTAGCCGGGGTAGATTACGCTATCATGGGCAATCGGGCTTCGGTGGACGTATGGCAGGCCAAGGGATATGACCGGGACTATGCTGTGATCCCCCAGTTTGGCGTGTCGGCTGATTTGTATGCGCCGCCAGCGCAGCGCGACCGGGGCCGGGGGTTTGTCATTGGCTCAGCCAGCCGTCGTCTTGTGCCGGCAAAAGGCGTGGATATTTTGCTGCAAGCGGCGGCCGGGCTGCCGGGCATCTGGCGGCTGCACATTGCCGGCGATGGCCCAGAACGCCCGCGCCTGGAGCAGTTGGCGCAGACGTTGGGGATAGCTGACAGGGTTTTCTTTGATGGCGTCATCAGTTCAGAGAGAATGCCGGCTTATTTGCAGCAGCTAGACGTATTGGCGCTGCCATCGCGCACAACGTCGCAATGGAAAGAGCAGTTTGGCCGTGTTCTGGTGGAGGCAATGGCTTGCGAAGTCGCCGTGGTGGGTTCCGACAGCGGCGAGATACCGAACGTGATTGGCGATGCCGGCCTGATCTTTCCTGAGGGGGACGTGGAGGCTTTGCGCAGCTATTTGCAGCAGCTTATGCAACGCCCGGAGTGGCGGGATGAATGGGGGCGACGCGGGCGGCGGCGGGCGCTGACCCATTACACTCAGGCGCAAATCGCCGCCCAAACGGTGGCTGTTTATAGACAAATCATAGGGGACGCTTGATATATAATTGAGCGGGATGCTGATAACCTGTCCAGCCTGACTGGAGAAGAGGATAAACAAGTTGGAAAACAAACCATCAGGTTTCAAGCGCTGGCTGCGCCGCCTGGGTTACGTTTTATTAATTGTGGGCGGGCTGCTGGCGCTGTATGGCGGCATTGCTTTTGTGGCCTGGCAAAACGGGCGATTGTTGCAGCGCCAGCAGATTGAACAGGAGACAGCCGCTGAACTGGCGCGGCAGTTGGAACTGGCGCAGCAAGATGCGGACGACGGCAATTATGACCTGGCTTTGCGCCGCCTGGAATGGATTTTGACGCAGCAGCCAGAGTATCCTGGCGTGCGTGAACTACAAACCCAGACCCGGTTTGCCCGTGACGCCCGCCTGACGCCTTCACCCACGCCCACCCTGACGCCCACGCCTACGATCACGCCCACGCCTGAACCTGTTGCGGAATTAGAGCGGCTGCAAGACCTGGTGCAGCGAGAAGAGTGGGCGGAAGCGATTTCCGCCATCATTAACTTCCAGGCGGTTAACCCCAACTACCAGCGCTTGCTGACGGACAAACTGCTCTACGATACGTATGTGGCGTACGGCGTGGAACTGCTGTATGGGGAGCAGGTGGAGTTGGGGCTGGCTTACCTGGCACAGGCGGAGAAGTTGGGGGCGCTGCCTGTTGAAGTCAGCGACCAGGCTGCCTGGGGGGAGATGTATTTGCGCGGCATTGCCTTTTATGGGGTGAACTGGAATGCGGCGATTGGTTATTTTTATGAGTTGTGTCTGGCGGCGCCTTTTTATCAGAACGCCTGCGAAAAACTCCATACGGCGCGTATTGCTTATGGGGATCAGTATGCGGCGGCTCTGGACTGGTGTCCGGCGGAGCGGTATTACCGCGACGCGCTGAACCAGACGTACAGCCGCGAGCTGGCGCAACAGGTAGACCAGGCGCGCCAGGGCTGCCAGGACGCCACGCCCACGCCCACGATTACGCCAGAGCCAACCGAGACGCCTGCGGTGGAAGCAACGCCCACGCCGTAGTTTATTAGGGTTGTCGTTTTGACGGAATGCGCGGCAAGAATTCGATGTTTATGACGCCGCGCAATGGTTCCAGTTCGGGATCGCCGGTGACCAGCGTTCCCGCGAATTCCGCCGCCGCCACAGCAAAGGCACCTGCATACGAAATAGCAAAACGTTATGCCAGATCAACGCCGCTGGTTTGCTGCGCTATCATTTTCTGGATCAGGCGCACGGCTTGCTGCGCGGCTTCTTGCGGCGGCAAACCGCCTTCGTAAATGTTGCTGATGACGTTGCGTTGGGCATCGGTGGCGGATGGGGTGGGGCGGAAGCCCAGGTAGATGCTCATGCTTTCGGCGCGGGCCAGGCCAGGGCGCTCGCCAATGAGAACGGCGCACACATTAGCCGCAGCTACCTGGTTGACGGCGTTGAGCAGCCCGACTCGCCCATTGCGCACAAAAAAGGGGGTTCCTACGGTTAAGCCTGCTTGATGTAGAGTGAGTTGTAATGCCGGCAGCAGCACAGGCAAATTATGTTCCACCGCCGCGGCGCTCAAACCGTCGCTGACAAATAACTGCACATCCGGTTGTTTGACCAGGCGATCTGCCAGCGTCTGCATGGCTTCTGTGGTCAACAAACGACCTAAATCGGGACGTTTTAGATATTCCTGGCGCGTGCCGGCGCGACTGTTTACCTGGAACAGTCCCATTTCCAGCAGCAAATCTGGGTCCACCTCACGCATTAAGGCATCTTGCGTCACGCCATGATCGGCTTGAAACAGCAGCAGATCGACTGTGCGTGGGCGCGGCCCGGCCCGGCCAATGCCGATCCGCGCCGGGGTGTACTCATGCAGCCGGCGCTGCTGCGTCGTTGTCGGATCGGGCAGGTCAATGATCAAGTCATCCATTTCCATGGGCCACCTCCTTCGAAAATAACCCGTAGGGCGGGTTGGCAACCCGCCTTACATTTTCACTCATCGTGGTGCGCCCGCTCATGGGGAACCCCTTCGAAAATAGTGAACAGTGGCGAGTTGTCAGTGGTCAGAAGCGCCCACTGTATCCCGCCTTCGGAAATTTGGGCGTATGCCATACGCCCCTACATGGGATGCAGAGGGCGTGGAGCCCTGTAGGACAAACTGTT